>DATAIE010000404.1:0-2782 GCA_036262875.1 Verrucomicrobiales bacterium | reverse complement strand
GTTCCGTTCGGCCTTACGGCCACGCCGTGAGAGGAACCGGCGTCGATGGAAATAAACCCGGACTGGCCGGCGATTCCTGAGAGCTGTCCCTGCTGATTGTCTCCCCAGGGCACGACCGATCCATCACCCATGATCGCCATTGACCATCCCGATCCCAGTTTAAGAGAGGATACCGGAGCGAGCGGGACGGGAGGTGCGAGCGCTCCTCCATAGGCGCCGCCCCATCCCGTGACGCGTCCCGGCACGGGAACGCCGGAAGGCTGTTCGACACTTATTTTGGAGGCTCCGCACGCGACGGTGACCAGCAGCGGAGCACTGAGAACCATCAGGAGACGCCGAAGGCGGCATCCTCGTGCAAAACCCAATACAGGGGACCCGAAAAAGGAGATTTGTTTCATGGGGACGGAAGGAATGAAAACGGCGAACAGTCGCCGCGGGACATGCATATCCTATAAACCTATTCGCGACCTGTCACGCATTTGGATGACCACTCGCAAAAGATCGGTAATTCCCCGATAGTCCTGCCCTGCAAATGGCGAGCCCCGGCAATCAGTAAACGTCGCGGCGGTAGCGCTTGTCCGTCTTCATTTGGCTGACGTATTCCGCCGCCTGCTCCGGGGTGCGCCCGCCGCCGATTTCCACCACGCGGTGCAGGGCCCGGTCCACATCGGTGGCCATACGGCTGGCGTCGCCGCAGACATAGAAGATCGCCCCTGCTTCCAGCCATTTCCAGAATTCGTCCGCCGCCTGTTCGATGCGGTGCTGCACGTAGACCTTTACATCCTGATCGCGGCTGAACGCAGTATCCAGACGTGTAAGCACGCCGTCCTTCAAATACTCCGCCCATTCCTCCTCGTAGAAGTAGTCCGTGTTCGCGCTGATCTCTCCGAAGAAGAGCCACGCCTTCCCCTTCGCGCCCGTGGCCTTGCGGTCTTGGAGGAAGGCTCGGAACGGAGCGATGCCCGTGCCCGGACCGCACATGATGATAGGCGTATCCTCCTCCGGGGCCGGCAGCCGGAAGCCTTTACCCGGATTGATGAACGTAGGAATGACCGTCTCTCCCACCGTCACGCGCTCGGCCAGGAACGTCGAGGCCACTCCTTTTCTCGCCCGGCCAAAGGTGTTGTAGCGGACGGTCGCCACGGTGAGATGCACTTGGTCGGGATTCGCGCGCAGGCTGCTGCTGATGGAATAAAGGCGAATTTGCACCTTCTTGTTCACACTCACGAATTCCTGAGGTGTAAACTTCGCCTCCGGAAACTGGAGCAGGAAGTCGATCACCTCGCGCCCGTAGAGGTGCGCATTCAGATCCTCTTTGCGCTCGGGAACGAGGAGTGCCTTGAGGGCATCCGCCTCCGGTCCGGGAGCCCGCTCAGCAACGGCGGCAAGGAGCTTCTTGTCAGGAATCGTAATCGCGCACGAGGATGTGAGCGCCTCGCGCAGGGTCACGGCCCGGCCGTCCAGATCGACCACGTGTTCCTCTCCCGTATGGCCCAGCACGGCGAGCACTTCATTCACGAGATCCGGGCAGTTGGTGGGCAGCACCGCGAGGGAATCCCCGGGCTCAAAAGTCATGCCGCTGCCGCAGAGGTCGATTTCGAAATGCCGGGTATCCTTCGGCGAACCGTTCTTTGAAAGCTTCACCGTGTGCTTCAGGCGGGCCATGCACGGGTTTTTGCGGTTAAAGGCGGGAGCGGTGTGTGTCGGATTACTCATGAGTCTGTGTCGAAAGGGGGGCGGCAATCAGCACATTCCGCGCCGGAACGCGAATGGAAAAAGATGCCCGGTGGAGATTGTCATCCGATTTTCATCAAAAGCGGAAACTCAGGGAACCATATGGCGGCACGCCTGTTGCAAAACGCGGATGGTCTTTGCGTCCCTTGAAAAAGAGACGACAGTCCGCCGAACCTCGTTGAGACCGACCATGAAACTCCTCCGCACCCTCCTGGTGTTCGCCGCTGCATTGCCGGCGCAGGCGCAAATCACGCGCGTTCCCAACACCACCCTGGCAATGCCCGCGGAATTGCCGGCGGCCACGTCCTTCATCTCCGAGAACGCGCTGGGGACGCTCACGTTTTCCCTGCCGCTCGACATCGCGTCCATGCCCGGAGTGACCAACCGGCTGTTCGTCGTCGAACGCGGAGGCACCATTCAACTGGTGAATCTGGACACGATGACCAAGTCGACGTTCATGAATCTCTCGGCTTACCTCACGGCGCAGTCCACGCCGCTGACGACGAATTCAGAATGCGGACTGCTCTCGATGGCGCTGCATCCGCAGTTCAATCAAAACGGGTTCTTTTACCTGTTTTACAGCATGCGCATCAACAACCTCACCTACGAGCGGGTGGCGCGCTTCAAAGCCACGGGCACCGGCAACTACAATGCGGCCACCGCCGCCGATCCCGCCACGGAGGCTCCGATCCTCACCCAGCGGGATCAGCAGGACAATCACAATGGGGGCGACATGGATTTCGGTCCCGATGGCTATCTGTATATCTCGGTGGGAGATGAAGGCGCTCAGCACGACGGCTCGGACAACGCCCGCCGGATTGCCAAGGACTTTCTCGGCGGCTTTCTGAGAATCGACGTGGACAACCGGCCCGGATCGCTTCCTCCGAATCCCCATGTGGAAAGCAGCACGGATGGCACTCTCACCACCGCCATCACGCCCGGCACTTACAAAATCCCGCCGGACAATCCGTTTGTCACGCTGGCGCAGGGCACGGGCACCGCCACCTATAACGGCTTCACCTTTGACAAAACAGCCATTCGCACCGAG
>DATAIE010000403.1:0-1585 GCA_036262875.1 Verrucomicrobiales bacterium | reverse complement strand
ATGGCATCGAGGTTCCTTCCGCGACGCTGTATCTCGGCGACAATGATTCCTCGGCGATGGCCTCAGTGGGATTTGCTGCGGCTACGGGCACCACGAGCGAAGCGCCGGATGCCGTGACCGGTGAGTTCCGCGATATCGAAGTGACTCTCAGCGCCCCGCAAACTGTTCCGGTGACGGCCGAATACATCAGCAGCGGCGGATCGGCAGTGGGAGATGATGTGGACTGGTCTTACGTCAATGCCGCCGCGGGCAATGCTCTCATCACGCGCGGTATCGTCACATTCCCGCCGGGCAGCACTTCTCAGTTCGTTCGCATCAAAGTCAGGAATGATGGAATCCTGGAAGGCAATGAAACGGCCATTCTGGAATTGCGGAACGTGTGGCACGCCCGCGTGTCCGGCAGCCGCAACAAGTACACCCTGACCATTCAGGACAACAACGGAGCCAATCCCGTGCCGAGGGTCAGTTTCCTTACGGCCGCCACCACCCGGTACGAGACGGATGGTACGGATTCACTGCTCATCGCTGCCCTGGACGTTCCCTCTGCGTCACCCGTGACGGTCAACTACACCGTATCCGGCACCGCGACACCCGGTGTCGACTACACCCTGCCCAACGGGTCCCTGACCTTCGCGGCGGGGGAGATGTTCAAGAAGCTGCCGCTCGTCATTCTGCCGGATGGAACGAATGAACTTGCCGAAACGGTGGTGGTCACTCTCTCCGGGCCTGCGGGTGCCCAGTTGGGGAGCATCCCCGTCCAAACGGTGACCATCTCCGATAACAACGCGCCGGTCGTTGCGGTAACGGCTTCCACCCCCCAGGCAGTGGAGGACACGGGAACAGGCCTCTTCACCGTTAGCCGCGTGGGAGGCGCGGCCAATCTTGCCGTGACCGTCCACTATCAACTCAGTGGCACGGCGGTCAGCGGCACGGATTACAGCCCGCTTTCCGGCTCCGTTCAAATTCCGGCCAATCAGACCTCCGCCTCCGTCTTTGTGAATCCCGTCCCCAACACGGTCGAGGAGCCCGATAGAACGGTCACCCTCACCCTCACGGATGATCCCAACTATGAGACCGGCCTCAACAATGAGGCTACTGTGACCATCGTAGATGACGATGCCCCGCCCGTCATCACGCGCATTTCGCCGGTGCTGCACGCCATTTCCATTCCCTCCGGAGTGGGCTTGCGGGCCGAGGTGGATGCGACACGTGAAACGCCCACCGGCACGGCGCAGATGCCTGTCGCCTGGTCTTCCGTTTCAGGTCCGGGGACGGTCACCTTTGAAAGCCCGTCAAACCGCCTCACCGGCGTGACGTTCTCCGCCACGGGTATCTATGTGATTCGCGCCAGCGCCACCCACGGTGTCACGGTGAACAGTGACATCGAAGTGGCTGTGGGAGTTCCCGTCTACAGCGCTCAGGATATTGGCACGACCGGTGTGCCGGGAGACGTTTCCGCCGCGGGCTCTGTTTACACCCTGACGGGGGCGGGGAGCGGCCTCAGTTCCAGCGGAGTCGCCGATGGTTTCTGTTACCTCGCTGTCCCGCGCACTGGAGATTTCGATCTGAAGTGCCGTATTGTGAG
>DATAIE010000402.1:0-1974 GCA_036262875.1 Verrucomicrobiales bacterium | reverse complement strand
AAGGTGGCGTCTCCGCGGCTGACAAACTGCACGACGGACGGCCCGCCCATCGTCAAATCAAGCTGCCCGCTGATGGCCAGAATGGAGTCACGCAACTGTTCGCCGGTAAGCCGCCGCCGGTTCATCCGCCAGAGCAGGCGGTTCTGGGCATCGGTGGCGGCGCCCGCAGTGGAGGTGGAGGTCTGCCGCCACGTCTGACTTGTCAGGATGAGCCGGTGCAGCGCCTTTAGCGACCCTTTCGCCTCATCGCGAAACCAGACGGCAAGCCAGTCGAGCAATTCCGGGTGCGACGGCTCCCCTCCCATTTTGCCAAAATCATTCGGCGTTTCACAGAGGCCGCGCCCAAAGTGATAGTGCCACACCCGGTTCACGATGCTCCTCCATGTCAGCGTATTGCCGTCGTCCGTGAGCCATTGAGCAAGAGCAGCCCTGCGGAGGCTTTCGTTTTCAGGATCAGAGATCGTGAATCCGCCTGGAAGTCCCGGCAGATAACTCAAAGCTCCCGGCCCCACAGGATCGCCTGGCGTATTGATATCCCCGCGCGTCAGGACATGAATGGGCCGCGGTTTCAGGATTGGCTTAAAACTTCCCTTCGCTGGGAAATCACGGGCCACCGCATAGACCATCCGCGGCGCTGGCAGTGCCGCCAGTTCGGCGGCCACCTCGCGGGAGAGAATCGCCCTGGCAGCCTTGCGTCTTAGGTCCGGAGTGCCCTGCCCGGCGCAGGCCCGCAGCAGGTCGCCTTCCTCGGAATACGCAGGCGGGCGGAGGTTTTCGGAAACCGCCTCTGTGCAAAACGAGAGACGAAAACGTCCTAACTGATGACCCGCGGTGCCGTTTTGCTCCAGCCGGATCACAAAGGTGGTCCCGCCCTTGAATCCCGCCGGTTCCTTCAACTCAAACACCGCCTCGTGAGCGCGCCCGTAGTGCGGATGCACACTCCAGAAGGTGTTATTGCGTGCATCGATCGCGTTTGCGACCACATCGCCGGCATCGCTGTGATCCGCGAAGGACCTGACAAGTTCCACCTTTCCGCCATCGTGCGCCTCTCCGTTCGCGGGCTGCGCCAGCACGCGAAACTCCGTGAGGTGGAAATTGCCCGTCGGCTCATACCGTCCCGGTCCCTGCCCCGGCAGCCGTTCATCCGGCAGGGCTTCGAGCCGCAGCCCGCGAATACCCTCAGCTGTCGTCTGCGCCGTCACGATGAAAGTATCCCGGTCCGGCCGGGTGCCACTGACAAACCAAGAACCGTCCGCCTGGCGGGTGAACACCGTGCCGTCCACCCCGCCGGCACTCGCAATACTACCAATATCGAGAGTCTTCCATGAGGCTAGTCTTCGCCCGGCCGCCTCCGCCGCAGCAGCCACCTTTGCCTGCGTCTCCGGTGCTTCCAGCAACGGTGACACGCCCTGCTCGATCGCATTTTTCCTGGCAAGGAGTTCCCTTCTTTTGGCTCCCGTCGCTGCATCCTCATCCACCGGCCTGTCCGCGCGCCCCACCCCGGCGAACACGGCCTGCAACGCATAGTATTCCTTTTGTGAAATGGGATCGAACTTGTGATTGTGACAACGGGCGCAGTGGACCGTGGCGCTTTGGAATGTGCTCATCACGGTGGAGACCATGTCGTCACGGTCCAGCACTTCGGCCATCCGGTGATCCACGGTGTCCTCCCGCACGGTGACCATCAGTGTGTCGTCCCATGGACCCGCGGCCAAAAACCCCAGCGCCACCGTGGCCTGCGGGTCCTCCGGAAACAGCGCATCCCCCGCCACCTGCTCCTTCACAAAACGGGCATACGGTTTGTCATCATTCAGCGCGCGGATCACGTAGTCGCGATACGGCCATGCATTGAGGCGGGCGTGGTCGTGATCGTTTCCGTGCGTGTCGGCATAATGGGCCACATCCAGCCAGTGGCGTCCCCAGTGCTCTCCGTATCGCGGCGACGCGAGCAGCCGGTCCACCAGCTTTTCGAAA
>DATAIE010000401.1:0-1510 GCA_036262875.1 Verrucomicrobiales bacterium | reverse complement strand
CAGATCCGTGCCGTCCTCCAGCTTCTCCGCCACGGCGGTGAGGACGTGCCAGTAGATCTGGTCGCCCAGGGCGCGCTCCCGCAGGCTCACCTGGCCGGTGCGGAAGAGGGTGAGCAGTTCGTCGCGGTAGAAGATGATATCGTGATAGGTCTCGGTGGCGCCGAGTTTGTCGATGTTCTGCACCACCTCCATCATGCTGCGCAGCGTGTCCGAAGCACCGCGGGGCAGTTTGGGGAGGGGCTCGCCGTTGGACATGCGATTCACATCGAGAATATCGAACGCAAGGACGCTGTAATACGATACAATTGCGCGGCCTGACTCGGTGACGATGTCCGGATGCGGCACATTCGCATCCTCCATGATCTTGTGCACGGCCTCCACGATGTCTGCGCAGTACTCGCGCAGCGTGTAGTTCATGCTGTTTTCGTCCGCCACCTTGCGGCCGGAGTAGTCCACAGCGAGACCGCCGCCGAGATTGAGCAGGCCCATGGGCGCGCCCTCTTTGACGAGGTTTGTATAGACGCGGGCGGCCTCCTGAGCGGCGAGGCGGATGGTGGAGACTTTCGGAATCTGCGAGCCCTGGTGATAGTGCAACATCTTGAGGCACTTCAGTTTTCCGTGGCGCTTGAGTTCGTCGATAACGCGGATGGTCTGGCTGAAGTTGAGCCCAAACGGGCTGCGATCGCCCGCGCTCTCCGCCCAGTGGCCGCTGCCTTTGGTGCTGAGTTTGATGCGCAGTCCCAGGGTGGGCTCGATGCCCAGTTCCCTGCTGCGTTCGAGCACGAGCGGCAGTTCCGGCGGCATCTCCAGCACGATGACGACATTGAGCCCCAGCTTCTTTGCCTGAAGGGCGAGGTCGATAAACTCGGCGTCCTTGTAGCCGTTGCAGATGAGGAGCGCCTCACGGTCGTGCATGAAGGCCAGGGCGGCGAGGAGCTCCGGCTTCGATCCGACCTCCATGCCGTGATGGTACTTGCGTCCGTATTCGCAGACCTCCTTCACCACCTGCTGCTGCTGGTTGACCTTTACAGGATACACTCCCCGGTAGCGGCCCTTGTAACCCTGGTTCCGGATTTCCTCGCGGAAGGTTTCATTCAGTTCCTTGATCCGGGCGTAGAGCAGGTCCGGGAAACGAAAGAGTGCCGGGAGGTGGAAATTTTTGTTCTTCTTCAGCAGCCCGCGGATGATCTTCATGAGGCTGACCTCGGCGAAGTCGCCTTCGCTTTGCAGGCGCACGGTCGTTTCGCCCTCCTTGTTGACTCCAAAGAATCCGTGGCCCCATCCGTCGAATCCATAGAGTTCCCGGGCGTCATCCACGCTCCAGGAGGGTTCGGAAGAGAGGGCAGGGGAAGGCGGGACGACTGCAGTCGGGGTCGAGGGACGGCGATTCATTCCTGGGTCTATAATGGGCGGTGATGTTGAGGGTGGGGCGCGAGAATAATCGGTTTTTGGCGGCCTGCGTGTGAATTTTTCGGCTGGGGGAAAATAATTGGGCTGCAAAATACAGGCC
>DATAIE010000400.1:0-8201 GCA_036262875.1 Verrucomicrobiales bacterium | reverse complement strand
GTCGGTGCGGTAATGCGCCACGATGAGCAGAGGACCGACCGTACCGACCGGCACCCACGGATCAGCCGAGCGGGGATTCCTCCCCAGGGTGCGCAACAGCGTCTCCGCCGGAATGGAGCAGGTGCTCCGCGGCAATTTAACCGGCAAAAAATTGGACTCGATGGCCACCGCCTCGATATCCACCGGAGGCCCCTTGGCCGCGACGGACACAGAAACGGGCGCCGTGCGGGACTCCGGCGGTGGTTCTTTCCGGGACGGCGGAGGAGCACCGTTTGCCGGAGTCGTCGCTACCTGACTCCAGAAACTGTCCTCAAGGCTTGAGGGCGTGGCCGAAGTGGCGCGGGAGGCAGGCGGTGAAACCGGCTCGGGTTCAGCGGTGGAAAGGACAGCGGATCGCATGACAGGGTAGTATAAAATATCAGCTGATGGTCAGCTGGCTCCCTCCGGTTTGTAATCAGACGGGAAATTGTAAGGGGTGTTTTTAACATCGTTTCCGTTGTCGTACTTCAGGCCGGTTCCGGACTGCCCGTGCTTGAGCAGTTCGAAACTCTTTCCATTCCAACGGATTCTCAGCTCAGAGGTGTTCGAAGAGGTTTTAGGATCGTAAGTCGGATTAAAGAAGGGCGATCCCGGCTTTAGGGTGGCGGAGGGGAAACGGTATTGGAGACTCCGCAGCACCGCGTATTCATCGGTGGTCACACTGGCATCCGCCAGCGTGGGAATCTTCCAGCACTCCTGCGAGTATTTCGTGACCGCATGATTCAGTGATTCCACGAGATCCGTGGCCACGGCTTCCTCCGAGGCGTACCGCACATTTTGATAGATCGGAATAGCGATCGCAGAGAGGAGCCCGATGATGCCGATCGTGACGATCAATTCCGCCAGCGTAAAGGCGGACCGGCTCACGGCGGATAGAGGCTGCTTTCTGTTTTCTGCGGACGCATTCATCGACAGGATTCAGGTCAGTAGTTGATCGGGGTCGGTGTGACCGTACCGTCGTCCCTCGTAATCCCCACCCTCCCGTCGGGAGTGGAAGGCAGCGTGAAAACGTATCCGTTAGGCTGATAGTCGGTGATGACCGTCGGGGAATAGGCGAGATAACCTTTCACCAGTGCGAAGCGCTCGGTGTTCGACTTTCCCGCCCACGCAACGCCGGCGTTGGCGCGGCCGTTGGCCTGAATATACTGGCTGATGGAACTGTTAAGCGCCTCCGCGCGGCCAATGGCGAAGTTCTCCTCCGCATCCCGCCGGGATTGAACCACGTTGGGAATGGCGATGAAAACGAGAATGCCGATGATGGCCACAGCGGCGAGCACTTCGACGAGAGAAAAGCCCGAAGAACGGGAGGTTTTGCGTTTCATTGTGATGAGGCGTCCGGGGTTGTTCGGTGGTTCAGGGTTGGAGCTGAACTTTGGGATAAGAGGATGCCGCCCAGTTTGGCAGGGTGAGGTACTTATTCACGTCCCGCATCGCCTGAGAAGTGATCTTGGCCGTGGTGTTATCCACGGTGAAATTGTCCCGGGTGGCGTCGTCCAGATAGTTCTGAAACAGGGCGTAGCGGGCGGAAGCCGTGGAGGCGGCATTGTAGGTTGCCATTACCTGGTTGACGGAGGCTCCCGTCGCCCCCGCGGAATTCACGCGGCCAATCTCCCGGTTTACCCAGTGATTTACGGCTTCCTGCACCACGGCCAGTTGCTGCCGGGCTACCACGTCGCGGGTATCGTGAGCGGCGTTTGAAATGTTGGAGATAACCAGTCCAGCAAGAATGCTGATGATGGCGATCACGAGCAGCATTTCCACGAGGGTAAAGGCTCGTTTGAGAGATTTCGGGATCATGTAGGGAAGAGAAGTGAGTGAGACGAGAGGCGGACTTTCCGGAAACTTTACCATCAAGAGCAGCATTATCAAGAATTTCCATATAATTAATAACCCCCAAGCGGGAACTTTTTGGAAAACCCCCGCACTTTCCCGTCACTTGCAGCCGAATCCCTGTCACTCACTGCCCATTGCCTGCCGCTGCCCGCGCCGCCCCTTCCTTAATTCTTGCATCAATTTCATCGCGGTGCGCCGCCACGGCATCCCGGGCCATGAGAAGAGGATAGGCTCTAATCAAGCCTTCGGAATCCCCTGCAAATTTCTCAGGCATTTGAGCAGTGAGTTCCTTAATCGACCGTTCCGTCCACTCCAGTCCTTTGGCACTGCCCTCTGAATAGGCCATCGCCCAGACCATGAAGCCGTAGGACCGGAAGATGCTGTCCGACTGCCTCCCAAAATCGTAACGGCGATTCGGGTGACTTTCATTAAAATCCGCCACCCCCTGCCCCAGTGCCATTACCTTGAGATGTAACGCCTTGATTTCCTCAAGATTACCCTCGCTCAAGGCGCTTGATTGAAGTTGTGTTAAGGCCCGGTCATTCAGGGGATACTTTTCCAAAACATCGCGGGCCAGCGCCTGACGATCAGTCCAAACCTGGTTCCGCTGGACGGAAAGAAGGATCCAAATCGCAGCCACAAGAGCTCCGCCTGCAAACGGCAAAATCCGGAGGCCGGGAAAGCGGGAAGCCAGTGCCACCATCCCTGTACCGGCCATCAGCATGAACCATGGCAGAGAGGGATACGTGCGGTATTCCACAAACAGCTCGGGAATGATGTATCCAAACCGCAACAGGAGAGGGGTCAGCCCCATCAGCGTAAGCAGCCCCCATCCGCGCAGCGCGCCCTGACGGCGCAAAACCAGAATGGCACCCGCCAATGTGATGACTGCGCTCCCAATAAGACCCGTCAGGGCGATTCCGTCTTTCCAGGGCAGGGACCACGGGACGTAGTGATCGCTGCAAAGTCCAACCGGAACCACCATCCGGACCAAATACTCCCACAGCAAGCGTCCCTGAGTTAAAACATAAGCCGGAAACAATCCTCCCCAGTCCTTCCAGCGATGAGCAAACACCCCCCCGAATCTCCACAACGCCACCGCCGCCAGAAAGATCGTCAGTGAGATTACCGCCCCCTTATATTTGACCATCCATGAGAAGCCGCTCCCGGGCTCCGCCGGCGTATCCGCCGGCGCTCGAAAGCAAAAAATAACGAGCAATCCCAGCCAGAGCACGACGATCGCCATCCCGGGGAAGTAGGAGAATACCGCCCCCACAAGGCCCCCGGCGGTAACCGCCAGCGCGCTCCGCCCTCCCGATCTCAACCATTTTGCCATGCCGGAAACGGCCATCATCCCGAACATGCCGACCGTTAGAGAGTTCAGGCATTTAGCGTAATTCAGCGGCTCCGAGCAGAGCGGATGACAGGCGAACAGCGCCGCACCGATCAGAGCTGCAATGGATCGCTCCCTGTCGTTCTTCAGCATCCCCGCAAGGGCGAGAACGTTTCGCCCCGCCGTAAACGCGAAACAAACCGTCCCCAAATGGAACAACAGATTCCAAAGGTGGTACAACCACGAAGCTCCGTTCACATTCGGCACCAGATGCTCCGTTAAGACAAAAAATGCCGTGGGGATAATCTGAAAAATAACCACGGGCTGCATGTCAGGGCCCTCCTGGCCCGTGGTAAAATCGAAAAACGGCAAGTAATAGTGTCTGGGAGCAGGCTCATTCCCGTTGGAATGCAGGATGAACACGAAGTCATCCATGTAAAAATCCGCCCGGAGGCACCCGGCAAACGCCAGCAGCCCGGCAAGCATCGCGAGCCAGGGTCCTATGGACCGCGAACCGGAATTCGTAACAGGAACGACGGAAATGGCCGCGTCGCGACGCGGAGAAACTGCTCTCATCCCGCTTATTTAACCTTTCCGAAACAATTCGCAACTCTACTTAAGGGGAGATTACCTCAATGGAGTCGAATGTCGCATTGTAACGCAAGTGGCCGACGACTGAATCCAATTCAGCGGCTTTCATCCGCGTGACGCTGAAAAACAGGGGCTCCATTTTTCCACCTCCACGCTTTCCGTCGAACAATTCAAATATTTTCCCCCGAAGGTCTGTACTGGTGAAAACTGCGCCGGCGGCCCTGGCGGAAGCATAGGTGGTAGCGATCAGTTGCGCGTTTCTCGTCGTCTTCACCGATTCTCCCTGGTGAAGAATCCCTGCGAGGGCCGGAATCGCCAGGGTGGACAGAATGGCAATGACTGCCACTGCCACAAGCATTTCCACCAGCGAGAACCCACGTTTGGAATTTTTCATACCAAACAATATCAGCCATGCCTGGCATGTCCAGAAAATTATTGAATTTGCGTTCTATTTTTGTAAATGCTCTCACCTTTGATAACCCGCTAACGATAATCCCCCTTCTTTGCAACCCGCCGGCATAAAAAAACCCCGCCTGGAAAACCAGGCGGGGCCGACAAGTATGGTCTAGTTAACCTCTCGAGGTCAGGGACGAATGGTGAGATTGCCTTCCGTTCCTGTTCCCGTGAGTTGGGGTTCGATTTTCAAACTGGCAGTGACGATTTCGGCCGGATCCATCGAAACATAGAACGCATTGGCCGAATAGACGCCCCCGCCTTTGATTCCCGGCGAGGTAGTAATCGCGGAAATCGCCTCCCCGGCGTTTGCGAAGTTCGTACTGTTTCCCGCCGCCCGCGCAGCATTGAAAGTCGACACCAGACTTTGGGCATTTCTTCCGGCTTTTGCCGTCTCTGCCCGTCCGAAAACGCTCGTCAGGGCAGGAATAGCAATCGCAGTAAGAACTCCAACGATGGCGACAACCACGAGAAGTTCCGCGAAACCGAAACCTCTCTCAGAGTAGCGGACACCGCTTGGATGTGTTTTCAGTTTCCTCATAGTGATTCCCCCGTGGAGGTTCAAGGCCCGCATTCCGCCACAAACTGTGGGAGAGGTTGGGTTCCGTCCGCAAGGCTACCATGAAAAACCCCCGCCAAGCGCGAGCCCGGCGGGGGTTCCCGGAAGGATTCAGTGATTACGGGGTGATGGCAGCTTGGTTGATCGCGAGCGTGCCTTCGGTAGCGGAGCCAACGAGGGTGCTTTGAATCTTGCCGGTCGCGGCGGTAATTTCGTCAGCGCTCATGGAGACGAAGAACTTGCTGGAACCGAAAACACCACCACCGGCGATACCGGTGCCGCTGGTCACGGCGCCAATCGCTGCCGCTGAATCGGCGTAAGAAGTCGAGTTGCCAGCAGCACGAGCGGCGTTGAAGGTCGACACGATATTCTGAGCGTTACGGGCGACCTTAGCGTTGTCCGCACGTCCGAAGATACCGGACATCGCAGGAATCGCGATCGCGGCGATAACGCCGATCACGGCAATCACGACGAGGAGTTCCACAAGGCTGAAGCCCTTCTTCATGTTCACTTTCAGGTTTTTCATTTAGTTATGTTCTGTTGGTTTTTGTTGTTATGGTGGGTATGGACGCGGCGATCTTAATCCCAAAATTAGAGCACGTCAATATATTTTCTATAATTTTTGTCTTTTCCGCACGAATGCGGTTCAAGACAGCGGGTTCCAAGGGTCTTCAACGGAGTTTTAATGCCCCGGAGCATGCCTCATCCGGTCTTAAACCCATGCCGGAGGCCGCTCTCCCAGCCCAAAACGGGCGGAAACCCCTCAATGGGACGCCAAATCCTTCAAGAGCCCCAGCACCGGCTGGGGGTAAACGCCCAGGAATACCGTCGCCACGACCAGCGCGACGATCAGATATTTAAGCATGGGAGAAATTGCGATCGGCTGGGAATCTCCTGAGGAGGCGGCATTCCAATACATGCTGCGCACCACCTTGAAGTAGTAGTAAAACCCCGCCGCGGCACCGGCGACACCGATGGCGAGAGCAATCCACTGCCCCGCTCCTGCGGCGGAGATGAAAACGAAGAATTTCCCGAGGAAACCGGCGGTAAGAGGCACTCCCGCGAGGGAGGCCGCACCGATCAGCATCGCGAAAGCAAGGAATGGAGAGCGTTTGTGCAATCCATCGAAGGCCCGCAGATCATCGCTGGCGCTGACCCGGTTGATGACCACCAGGACCGCAAAGCAGAGGAGCGTCATGCAAAGGTAGGCCGCCATGTAGAAGGCGACGATCTGTGCCGACGTCAAATCCTTCCCCCCGCCGTTCGAGGACAGGGCGAGCACCAGAAAGCCCGCATGGGAGATGGAGGAATAGGCCAGCAGGCGCTTGAAATTCGTTTGCGGAATGGCCGCCAGGTTCCCCAGCAGCAGCGTGGCAGCCGCCACAGCCACCAGCAGGGCTGCGCAGGTGCCACCGAGGGCCGGGGAGGCCAGAAACGGGGCAATCACCCGCCCCGCCACGACGAAGCCCGCCGCTTTGGAGCCCACGGAGAGAAAAGCCGTCACCGGTGTAGGCGCACCCTGATAGACATCCGGAACCCAAAAATGGAACGGAACCGCCGCCACTTTGAAACTGAGTGCCACCAGGATGAGGGCGAAAGCAAACAGCGCAGGTGTCTTTTCAACTGCCGGCGAGGCGAGCACCGCACCGATGTCGGCCAGGCTCGTCTTCCCGGTCACCCCAAAGAGCCAGGCCAGCCCGTAGACCAGAAATCCGGTGCTCAAGGCCCCGAGGATCAGGTATTTCACGCCCGCCTCCAGCGATCCGACATTCCGGCGCATGAAGGCAACCATGACGTAGAATCCGATCGTCGTGAGCTCGAGGCTCAGAAAGATAGTGGAGATGTCCGTCGAGGAAGCCATCCACATCATGCCCGCGCAGATGAAGACCGGCAGGCAGAAAAATTCGCCAATGGCCGGTCCGCCCCCTGCCCTTGCGCTGAATTTCTCGAGCACGGGGCGGTAATCGAGGCTCAGGATCAAAACGACTGCCGTGCAGATCAGCGAGAGCCCCTTGTAGAACAGGGCCAGTGCGTCATCCGTATAAAACTGCCAAATCGCACACTGATCCGTAGTCTTGTGCGGATTCACCGCGAACAGCCCCAGAAAGATCAGCGTCAGCCCGCCGAGGGCACCGTAGGCCACCAGCCGCTTCCGCTTCGCGCAGGTGAACGCCTCGCCCAGGAGGAGCACCAGACCGAGCACGACGACTGCGATTTCCAGATAGTAAGCCGGCATGAGAGTGAAAACTTTAGCGGGAGGCGGGGGCGAGGGCCTTGACGACGGGATCGACGGCCTTGAGCAGGATATTCGGGTAGAATCCGACGACCAGCAGGGCGGCGGTCAGCAGCAGCACGGGAACCCGTGAACAGCACTCAAGGTCGGAAATCCCCGAAGAAATGCCGGACGACTCTCCTTTGAACACGGCCCGGAAGGCGCGCAGCATGTAGACGGCGCTCATCACCACGCCCCAAAGCGCGAGAATGGTCGCCCACTGCACCCACCCGAGGCAGTCCTGGTGTTTGTTGGCGAATCCTCCGAAGAAAATGTTCACTTCCCCGGCAAAGTTTGCAAATCCGGGAAGTCCGATGGAGGCGAAGGCTCCCATCGCAAAAATCAGCCCGAGAAAGGGTGCCTGTTTGGCCAGGCCCCCGAGGCGGTGATACTGGAGAGTGCCCGTGCGCTCCTTCACCGCAGCACTCAAAGCAAAAAGCAGAGCAATGCTCACCCCGTGGGCAAACATGAGGAGAATGGCACCTCCGTATCCAATCGCCGATCCACTCACAATCCCGAGGAAAATATACCCCATGTGCATCACGGAGGAATTGGCCAGGGTCATGTCCAGTTCCTTCTGCGCGATGGTCACCAGGCCAATGAACAGGATGTTCCCGAGGAGGAGCACGATCAGGAGATGCTGGATCCACTCTGCGGAATGCCCCAGCGGCAGCATGGGAACGGCCACCCGCAGCAGGCCGTAGAGGCCGAATTTCTTCAGCACGCCCGCGTGCAGCATGGTGACCGGGGTGGGAGCGGAGGCGTAGGCCGGGGCCGCCCAGGAGTGGAATGGAAAGAGGGAAATCAGGACGCCAAAGCCGACGAGAAGGGTGACGTAGATGTGCTGCTGCGTGGCTGCGTCTATCGTGACCGCTGCCGCTTTCAGCTTCTCCATATCAAAAGTGATGGGTCCGCCCTTGGCCGCCGCGATGGAGAGCCACGCCAGCCCGGCGAGCACGATGAGACTGCCGAGTCCGAGATAAACCGTGATCTTCCACGCCGCCTCCTTGTGATTGCCCGTGCCGCGCATCCCGATCATCAGGAAGGTGGGAATGAGAGCCAGTTCGTGGAAGGCGAAGAAAAAGAGGAGGTCCGTAGTTACGAATGCGCCCATGGCACCC
>DATAIE010000399.1:0-4895 GCA_036262875.1 Verrucomicrobiales bacterium | reverse complement strand
CAGATCCTCCTGTCCGGCGAGGAGGGTGAAAAAGAGCGTGTGATTGAGGATGATCATGTCCGCCTCCGCCGCCTTGCGCCGGGCATCCTGATAGGCACAGCCGGCCTCCGGTCCGCATGTTTTGGGGGTGCAGGCGTGGGTTTCGCTGCAGACCTGAGCCCAGACGTTGGGGGAGGGGGTGAAATGAAGATCGCTCAGCGTGCCGTCCTTGTGCTGGTGATGCCACGCCCAGAGCGCACGAAGTTCATCGTGTTCGGCGGTGGTGAAGAGTTCGGTCACTGCGCGCATGGCGCGGGTCAGCCGGCCGGGGCAGAGATAATTTCCGCGCCCTTTGAGCAGGGCCGCCTTCAATGGAACACCGGCGAGCAGTTTTTGAACGATCGGAATATCCTTCGCGATGAGCTGCTCCTGAAGATTGATGGTGTGGGTCGAAATGACCGCTTTCCTCCTCTGGCGCACCGCGAGGAGAGCGGCGGGGATCAAATAGGCGAGGGATTTCCCCACTCCAGTCCCGGCCTCGACAATGACGGGGCGTTTTTTTTCCAGGGCCTGGCCCACCTCCACCGCCATGCGCTGCTGCTCGGCACGGTATTCAAAGTCTGCGGAGCGGGAAAGCCAGCCATCGGCGGCAAAGGCTGCATGCATCTCCAGGGCGAGTCCCTCCAGTTCTGCGACCGGCGGGGTGGCTGCAACCGGTGTGCGTTCGACCGGGATTTCGCTGAAGTCTGGAGGCAGTCGGTTCAAGGAGTGGAGAGAAGCCGGAAACCGGTCCGCGTGCAAGCAGGCTCCCGCACGGTGAGGCTGACGACAGGCAAGAGGCTCTCAAAAATGAACGGAAATCGCCGTTTTTATCGAAAATGCATTTTATTCTTGATTTTTACAATAACATCTGTAATTTCGGTTTTGAAAGTTATGAAAATGCCCCTCCGCTCCAGAAAGAAAAAAAATTCCCGTTCTAAATGGGTGCTTGGTTTTTCCCTTTTGGAGTTGCTGATGGTGGTGGCGGTGATTTCCTCCGTGGTGGCTGTAGGTATTTTTATGGTTTCGGGAGTGACACAGTCGATCAAGGCCTCAAAGCTCCAGTCGGACGTAGCGACGCTGAACAGTGCGGTGCGCACCTACCTGACCCATGGAGGTGTTTTCGCCGCGAGTGCCGACGGGCAAAAGGTGCTCGATCAAATGAAAACGGTGGCTGACAGCACGAGCAAGCTTCGGCTCGCGGGCGTGCGGAGCAGTATGATTGATGCCCGGCTGCGCGGCATTCTTGCGACCGGAAACGGAACCGAGCGGGCGGTATGGAATCCGGCCAAACTGAGATTTGAAGTGAAGACCGCCGGTACGGGATTCAGCGACTTCGATCTTGCCGGGACGGCGCCGGCGGTGGACGCGGAGGAGAAGCGGCAGGGTTCGATGAGCCTGGCCGCCAAAGACAAATGGGTGTGGGATTCCGGTACGGCGACCACCGGCAGGGTGACGCCGACGGCCGTCCTGACCACCTCCGTGGCAAGCGTCGAGGCACCTCCTCCCAGCGGTCCGGTGCAGTTGGCGACTCCCGCTTTCTCCCTTCCGGGGGCCATCTACAGCATGAGCGACTACACGCCCAATCTGAGCGTTTCCCTCCTGGACCGCAACGTGCCGGGAGTTGCGAAGATCCTCTACTCCATCAATGACGGCCCCGGGCTCGAATATAAAGGAGTTCCGCTCAGCATCCCGCCCGCTTTTCTCGCGACGGTGCGCACCTACGCCGCCGCGATCAACAGCGACTCGTATGAAGACAGCGATCTCCGCACCGCCAATTACGAGACGATCTACTTCACCGGCACGTCGGCAGGAAACTTCTACTCGCCGGCCGGAGACAAGAAGCTGGTTACCAATCTAACGGGCGGTCTGCGTTCACCCGTGTTCAAGTGGGGCACACCCGCCGATCTGACCGACAAGCAGAACCAACTGACCTTCACCGGCTCTTCGTTTTCAAAGATTGCCCCTGACAAGGAATTCGTGCTCGGCACGCTTAGCTACTACAACGGGACGACGAACTCCGGCACGAACGCCACGTCTGTGAAGATCGCGATCGATCTCAATCTCAGCGAGCCGGCGGTGAAGGAAACGCTGACCTTCACCTTCAATCTCCTGAGCACGCCCAACAACGGAAAGACCGAGGATGCTGACGCCGACTACGTCTACATCCCGGACGTCAGCACCAATTTCAACACGACGATCAAAGGCAAGAAGTTCGCGCTGGTGCTGCGGTTCGGAGAGCACACGGCGGATGGATTTACGACCATCGATACCTTCCACGCGCACGAGGGCAAGACGCTCACCGGCAGCATCTACGGACGGCTTACGGAAGTGAAGTGACCGCGGGCGGCAACGCCGCCTCACGAAGCGATTGTCCCGCGCCGTCCCGCAGTTCCTTCCAGGTGGTGGCCTCCTGAGTCCAGTAGCGGGCGCAGGGAAGGGTGGCGTCCTGCCATGGCTTGGCGGGCCCGGTAAAATGGAGGATTCCGTCAGGGTTTTCGGGGTGGTCCCATTGAGGCACGAGATTCCACCGGGCGTCGAGGCCTTTGATCCGTCCGCTGGCGGCGACGGTGAGGGCGATCTGTTCCTCCATGTGCGCCACATGGTGGAAGTCGAGGAGCTTCTCCCATACACTGGCGTCGCGCGCGGCGGAGAGGTCCAGCAGGGGACCCATGTAAAAAAAGGGATAGGATACACACCCGCGGAATTTCTCCGGCAGAGTGCGGCCAAACCAGTCCGCGGCGGCTTCGCCGAGATTCTTATGCCAGAGACGGGCGGCCAGAAGATGACCGTCGAGAGGCATGTCAAAAAGAGCGGCGATGTCGCACAGCACGAGCTGGTCGTAGTCCAGGATGATGGCGCGGCTCCAGTCGGGACAGTCGCGGAGGACGAGGAGCCGGTCGAAAAGGCTCTGCGTGCAGTGCCCCGGGATGGAGCCGTTGAGCCCATCGACGGAGGGACGGAACTCGACGCGCAGACGTCCGCATTCGAAGGACTCCGCCTCCATGCCGCGAAGCCACATCCTCACATGCACGGGACGCGCAGTGCGGCGGAGGACAGAGGCGATCACGGTGGCGTTAGGGTCGAAACCCTTTGCGTCCGTGGCCATGGCGATACAGACGGGGCCGGAGCCGGCTCCGGTTTCTGGCGGGGCGGCGGGAGCGGGTGCCGGGCTCTTGTAAATAAGAAAGGAGACTCCCGAGGTGGTGAGCCATCCCTGATCGAAGGTGACCTCAGAGACGGCCTGCCGCACTTCCGGCCAGTCGTAGTCGTGCCCCCCCATGGTCCCGCCGGGTTTGATTTTTGGCCACCATGCGCGGCAGTCGGCGGCCACCGCGTCACGTTCATGCGAACCATCGATCCAGACAAAATCGAGACTCTCGTCAGGATACAGGCCCGCCGCAGCGGGACTGCCTGCCTGGATCAAATTGACGTAGTCGAGCATTCCCTGGCGGCGCAGATTGGCACTCACGACATCGAGCCAGGAGTGTGCGGTGACCAGTGGACGCAGGATTTCCGGGTAGCCGGTTTTGGGCCTGGGGAAATTACGGAACGGATCGATGCCGTCGAGGCGCAGGTTTTTTCCGCAGGCCAGCATCATTTCGGCGAGAAAACAAAGGGAGCGGCCCTGCCAGACCCCCACTTCCACAAAGTGTGCACCGTCGCGCGCGTTGAGCACTGCATCGCGATAGATATTCTCATAGTCCATCCAGCCATGCAGGCGGCGGCAGCGGGGAGCGAGCCAGCGTTCGGCCCGGATGCGGCCATGGGTTTCGAGTTCATCGAGAATGCGGCGGCTTTCCCCGCCCCACGGGACGCCGGTGATTTCATGATCGCGGATTCTCTTGTGCAGGCGCTGCTCCAGGCCGGTCCGCCACTTGAAGTGCTCCAGGGTGAGACGGCGTGAGGCTTTTTTGGTCTGGCCGGGCTCCGGCTCATGGATGCAGCCGGTGTGAGGCCAGCGGCTGAGGCATACCTTCATGCAGTTTCCCGCGGCAAGATATTGAGTGACGGCGGCGCGAACGGGGAAGGCCTGCTCGAGATCCGCCACTGTGTGAATGCCCTCCATTCCGGCGAGTCTGCCGCCGGGCGCGAAGCGGTCCGCCATCCAGGCCACAGCGTAGCCGGCCTGTTCCTGCTGCATCAGCGCGAGAATGGAGGGAAGCTCATTGACTTCATACAGGAGTTCGTCGCTGTCCGCGTGGAGAACCCAGTCGGCGGACAGGCTTCCCACGATTTCCCGCAGAGCCTTCATTCCCGCCTCTGCGTCGAAGTGATCCGCCGGAACCTCAAAAAGCTGCGCCCCTGCCTGCGCGCAGAGATGCTGCAACTCCAGGACGTTATCCCCCCGCTCCACGAGAGCCATCACGGCCAGGCTGGAAACATGCGGTCCGTAATGCGCCAGCCAGAAGGGGAGGATATCCGCTTCGCGCACACTGACACGGCAGCAGGCGAGAACGCGGGCGGGGAGGATCGGAGTGCGGGACACACTGGACATGGGCTAAAACTGTCCATAAGGGGCAGGTCCGCCGGTTGCCAAGCTTCAATCTCGGGGGAGGACGGGTTTTTCCCGTGTAAACGATTCCAAAAGGAAACGGAATTCAGGCTGGGCTTGTCGGCGGGGTGCGCTAAAGTAGCGGTCCATTCATCCGGCAACCTTGTAGAATAATGAAGAAACTTTCTGTCCTTGTCGGATTGATGCTGGCTGGCGCGGTGCTGCGCCTGGCGTCGACCCGTCGGGACGGAAGCCCGGAAGCGGCAGGGCGCACGGAGACCGCGCAGCCCCGGGAACCGGCCGCCGGACGGAATGTGGACAGTCTGCGCCCGTCGTTGATACGGCGGCTGGGCCGGGAAACGGGAGCATTCCGTCAATGGGC
>DATAIE010000398.1:0-3866 GCA_036262875.1 Verrucomicrobiales bacterium | reverse complement strand
CGGTGGCCGCGGCCGCTTGTTGTTCTCCAATCCGGCGAGTCTTCGTCGGAATAACATGAGCATCCGGCTGAGCTATGACGACGGGAAGACCTGGAAGGAAGTCCGCCAACTGCATGGCGGCCCAGCCGGATATTCGTCGCTCGCCGTGCTGCCTGACCTGACGATCGCCTGCCTTTACGAGCGAGGCGACCAGCGCTACTACGAAAAGATCACCTTCGCCCGTTTCAACCTCGAGTGGCTCACGCAGGGACGGGAAAAACGTTAGGCCGGTGATGAAGTGATGTCCGGGACTGAGGTCTCGTTCGCGGATGGATCTCCTGGTCCCTACCGCATCTTGTCGTCCGGGTCGTTCGCCTTGTCGTAGCGATCGATCTTCCCGTCTTGACGCAGCCACTCCGGCCGGTGCCGCACATCGTCCTTGCCGGCCACTTCCCCGATTGGTGCATGGCCGGGGGCCGCACCCGTGGCGCGCATCTCCCACCAGCATTGCCCGCAATGGTTGTGCTCGTGGTCGATAACGTAGCCGGCCTCCCGCAGCATCGGCCCGATCCAGCCCATGCAATGATCGCAATAGTCGCGATACTGTTCGAGCCCGTTGCGAATCAAAAATCCCTTCGAGGGGCAGTCATGGATATCGATGCGAAACACCCCCGGCCCGGACTTGATCGTGAAACCGAGGTCAGGGGATTCCTCGGTCAGGACGTGCCCCCAGTATTTCTTCATCCCTTCGAACCCTTCACGTTTGATCAACTCGCACGTGGACACCTTGCTGTCCCCGGCGATGGCATCCTTCCAATAGTCGCGCACGAGTTCGCGTCCGCCTTCCCGCTCCAGCCAGGCGAAGCACCATTCGTAGTGCCCGCAGAAGTCGTAACAACCGATCATGAGCTTGCCTCCGAAATAGCCGCCAAATCCTGCGGCGGCAGCGCCGCCTCCGCTCGAGCGTAGGTATGGATGCAGGAGCCGTTGCCGCCGCCGAGACGCATGGTGAGGCCCGACGCCTCTGCGCGTGCCGCGCCAAGATAATAGCAGTGGCGGCAATATTCCCGGACGATGTCGTGCTTTTCCCCGCGCAGGTGCTTGATCGCCGGACACTGTTTGACCCGAACCTCGACCCGGTCCGGCAGTTCGATCACCGCCACCTCCGCCCCCGGTTCCGCCGCAAAAAACGCCCGCCAGTAGCGCGCCACCGCTCCCAGGCCCCCGCTGTGCCACTGCCGGTTGACCGGAGCGAAATAGCCCCGGCCCAAATCCTGCAGGTACCGGCGCCAGCCGGCCTCGCCAAAGCGTTTCAGGAAAAAGCGAAACGTGGCATTGATTCCGCCATAGAAACCCACGGCGCCCTCCGGCTTGGTATCCCGATAGGGAAGCTCCGGCGGGGAGAGGGGAATGGCGGCAGGCTGATCAGGCTTTTTTTCCACCGAAATCCTTTCACTGGTTAACTCATGTGACCATTTCCCCGGCGGAGGGAAGGCGCAAGTGCATCATCGGCCGGCTCGGGTGGCGGCCTCGTTGTTCGCCGACGCCGTTGCCGCGTAGGACTCGATGAAGGCCCGGCATGCCTCGGTCAGCGGATAGCCGAGATAGCTGGAGGCCGACGAGAAAAGGCCGCGACGCACCAGGTAATACTTCAATCCCGTCAGCCAGCAGGCAATCTGCTCGCCCCCGTAAATGCCGAACAGTGCCTTTTTCATGTCCGCCTCCAGGCGGCGCGCTTCGTCGAGATCGCCCTTGGCGAACGCGGCGGCGATCTGGCTCAGTTGCCCGGCCGTGGCGACTGCCCCGCCGAACATGCAGCCATCGTATCCCGCCTCCAGATATTCGACGCAGCGGAATTCATCGCCGTTGAAAAGCCGGAGTGTCGGCTTGGCCTTCCGCGCCTCGAGTGCGGCGGCCCGCCGCGAGGGCGATCCGGAGCTGTCCTTCACCAGGTGGACATTTGGCCGCAGATAGACCTCCTTCAGCCGGTCCTCCGGAATCATCACCGGCCGGTGACGGCCGAGGTCATAGATGCCGACCGGAATGGGACTCGTATCGGCCGCCTCAATGAACAGGGCCGCCACTCGTTCCGGCGTGGCGTTCATGAACGTCGCCGGCGCGGCGATGATCGCATAATCCGCCCCCGCTTCCTCCGCCTGTCGGATGTTTTCCAGGATGCGGGGAACGGAGTTGTCCGTGACCTGTACGGCGATCTTCAGCCGGCCCGCGGCTTCCGTCGCGACGGCGCGCACCAATCGCACGCGCTCCCGGTCGGGCAGCCACGGACCTTCCCCGCAGGTGCCGGCCAGGAAGACGCCCTGAATTCTGCTGGCCACAGCCTCGTCGATCATCTTCCCTACCGACGGCAGATCGATCGTCAGGTCGGCGGTCAGTGGCGTGGGGGTCGCGGACCAGATTTGCACGGAGGGCGGTTGTTTCATCGTTACAGGAGTGAGCCACGAGGTTCCTCCAGACCCCAATCTTATCTACTGGTAAAACAATATGAGCAGCTCCCTTCCCGTCTTCGATCTGCCGAAGCGCGTTTCCCTGTCGGTGCAGGCCGCCCACGCCATCCGTCAGGCGATTTCCGACCATACTTGGAAAGAGTTCCTCCCGAGCGAGCGCCGGCTCTGCGAGATGTTCCGGGTCAGCCGCCCGACGATCCGAGCGGCGCTGCATATGCTCGCCAAGGACGGCCTGATCGCCATCCACCAGGGCCGCCGCAACCGCCTCCTTGCCCCTCCCCAGTCCGGCCCCAAACGTCAGAGTCAATTCGTCGGCCTCATCGCTCCCGAACCCGTTTCCCATCTCTCCCTTGCCACTTATCAGGGCATCAGCGAGATGCGCGCCCATCTGACCGAGCAGGGATTTACCACGGAAATTCTGGTCTGCCCGCCGGGCAGCCCCCGGGTCCAGCAGCGTCGAATCAATGAATTTGTCCGACAAACCCGCGTGTTTTGCTGCGTGCTGATTTCCGTCAGCAAGGAATTGCAGCAATGGTTTTCCGAGCACTCCGTGCCCGCGCTGGTTCTCGGCTCCTGTCATTCGCAAGTGAAACTGCCTTCGCTTGACTTCGATTACCGGTCGGTCTGTCGCCACGCCGCTGGCGTCCTGCTGAGCAAAGGCCATCGGCGGCTGGCGCTGGTCGTGCCCAATTCCGGCGTGGCTGGCGACCTCGCCAGCGAAGAGGGGTTTAATGAGGGCGTGGCCAGCCATCGGGCGGACGAAGCGCGTGCCACGATCGTCCGGCATAATGGAACCGCCGCCCATATCACCGCGAAACTTGATACCCTGTTCAATTCCGCGCATGCCCCCACCGCGCTGCTGGTCGCCAAGCCGCAGCACGTCCTCATCGTCATCATCTACCTCCTTAAGCGCGGTCTCACCATGCCCGACACCGTTTCGCTTATCGCCCGCGACTACGATCAGAACTTCGGGGTCGTGAGCCCGCCCATCGCCCATTACTCACCGGAGGAGGGCGCGTTCGCCCATCGACTGTCCCGCCTCATGCTGCAGATGGTCAATCACGGTTACCTGCCGCCTGAACCGAACCTGATCTTTCCGAAGTTCCTGCCCGGCGGCACCGTCAGACGGCTGACGTGACCGCGGGTGGCGGTTCTACTTTTGGTGGACGCATTTCCCCTCGCTCCACGTCATGGCAGGGACGAGGTCATCTTCCCACAGGACCAGATCAGCCATCGCACCGGCTTCGATTATTCCCCGCTCGTGCAACCCCAGCAGCCTGCAGGGATTGAGGGTTCCCATTGCCCAGGTCTGCTCCGGTGGCAAGGCGAGCCAGCGCAGCAGATTTTGCATGCCCCGGTTCATGGTCAGCGCACTGCCCGATAACGTGTGCTTGGTGACGTGACGGGCGCCTGTCTCCGGCG
>DATAIE010000397.1:0-2076 GCA_036262875.1 Verrucomicrobiales bacterium | reverse complement strand
CGCGGATTAAAGGAATAGGTCAGGCCAAGATCCCAGGTGCCTAGGTCATTGATGACCTGGCTTCCCTCGCGCTGACGCTCTTTTTGTTCCTCCGTGCCGACAAAGTGGCGATCAGAGTGCAGGTTGCGGTAGCCGAGAGTCAACTGCCAGCCGCTGAACGGAAGCGTGTTCAACTCCAGGCCGGGCGTGATGGGAATTTGTCCTACAGGGCACCGGCCCGCCACGCATCCCTGCGCAGAGCAGTCCTGAGGAGAAAGGATAACCAGGGCCAAAGCGGCGGCCGCGAGACCCGCGCGAAGATTAAAATTAGGTTGCATACAGGGCGGCTCTGTAGATAGCCGCGCGTTTTGCTGCGAGCTTTTCTGGATGAATGCCGCCTGGAGATTGATGAATCAGGAATATGGAGGTGTGAATGCTATAGCGGGGATTCGGCGAAAAACGGTGGAAGCCGCCCCCGTGGACTCTATGCTCCCGCATGCCGCGACTTCCCCAGGCGCGCCGGCGCGTGGCCGGTATTTCCGTATTCGCCATTCTGGTGGCGCTGGGATTGTTGTACCTCCTGCGGAGAATCCCCCCCCGCTCGCCCCAGCAGAGAGGAGACGGAATTCCGAATGCCGAAATCAGAAATCCGAAGGAATGACGAAGGGGGTGGACGGAGCCCCGGCAGGTTTGCTAACTCTTCATGAGGACGCCGTCCAGATTCAGCAGGACGTTGGCTACAGCGGTCCACGCGGCGGCTTCGGCGGCGTTGAGGCCATCGGGGAGAGGGCCCAGCGGTTCTGTGGCGAGTTTTTTGGCGGCGGCCGGATCGGCGGTGCAGCGGGCAAGTTCGGACTCGTAGAGTTTTGTCAGGGCGTCGATGGATGCGGGCTCGGCGGGGCGGCTAAGCACCAGAGAAAGGGCGAACCGGAGCCGTGAAGCGGTGTCGCTGCCGCCCTCTTTCAGGATTCGCCGGGCGAGGGCCTGGGAGGCTTCCACATAAACAGGGTCGTTGAGAGTGACGTAAGCCTGCAGGGGCGTGTTGGTGGGGATGCGACGGATGGTGCAGGCCTCCCGGCTGGGGGCGTCAAAAGTGGCCATGCTGGGATAGGGCACGGTGCGGCGCCAGATGGTATAAAGACCGCGGCGGTATTTGTCCTCCCCCTTGCTGGTGCTGTAGGTGCGTTCTCCGTTGAAGGCGGCTTTCCAAAGCCCGTCGGGCTGCGGTGGATAAACACTGGGACCGCCGATTTTCCGGCTGAGCAGACCGCTGAGCGCCAGCGCCTGATCGCGCACCTGTTCAGCGTCAAGGCGGCGGCGGGGGTAGCGGGAGAGCAGACGGTTCCCGGGATCGATGGAGGCGGCCCGGCTGCCAGGCAAGAGGGCCGACGACTGACGGTAAGTGGCGCTGGTAACGATGAGCTTCAGCAGGCGCTTCACGTCCCAGCCCTTTTCGCGGAACTCCACGGCCAGCCAGTCGAGGAGGGCGGGGTGACTTGGATAGGTGCCCTGCATTCCAAAATCCTCCTCCGTCTCCACGATGCCGGTGCCGAAAAGCTGCGCCCAAAAACGGTTCACCGCCACGCGGGCCGTGAGGGGATTTTCCGGATTGAAAATCCACTGCACGACGCCTTCCCGGTTCATGGGAGTGCCTGGCGGCGGCGCTCCAAAAGCGGCCGGAAATCCGGGCTGCACCTCTTTGCCAGGATCGAGGAAATTGCCTTTGTTGAGAAAGTGCGTCTTGCGGCGGTTCTTCGTCAGTTCGTGCATCACCGGAACGGCTACCGGATTGATGGCGGAGAGCGTTTTCTTTTTCTCCGCGATCGTTTTGTTCGTCTCCGCCAGCGTTTTGGAAAGAGGGCGGAAATAGTCGAGCAGCGTTTTCGTTTGCTCCGCAGAGCGGCTCTCAGCGTTGACCGCGAGGATGGCCTGGAGGTTGTCAGGAAGGATATCGAATGGCGGTGCCGCGCCGGTGACACTCAGGCGAAAACGCCCGAGGATGTGACCCTGCCCAAAATTTTGGGCGATGGAGACGACCGGCCGCAGCGGAGCCCCGCTCATTTCCAGAGGCTGAGCCAGTTGGAAGACTGCGGTGTG
>DATAIE010000396.1:0-4297 GCA_036262875.1 Verrucomicrobiales bacterium | reverse complement strand
GCCTTCAATCTCGTTTCCGCGGGCAATGATGTCTTCATCGCCTCCAGTTCGGAATACGCGGTGATCTGCCTCGATGCCGCGAACGGCACGGAAAAATGGCGCTTTATCACCGAAGGCCCGGTCCGCATCGCGCCCACCTATTCCAACGGAAAACTCTACTTCGGTTCGGATGACGGTCGCGCTTATTGTATCAATGCGACGAACGGCGCAGAGGTTTGGCGCTACTCTCCCACAGGCAGCGCGGATGCCGTCATTCCCCACAATCTCGATTTCGTTTCTCTCAGTGCCTGCCGCACCGGAGTACTGGTGCAAAACGGCAAGGCCTATGCCGGATTCGGATTCCTGCCGTGGGACACCGCTTATCTTTGTGCGATGGATGCCAATACGGGCGTGGAGAGTTATAAGAAGACCTTCAACGCCTCCAGTAAGAACGGCACTACCACAGGAGCCGCGGATTTTTCCACCACGGACAATTCCCTGACCTTCGAGGGCCCCCTCCTCGCGCTGCCGGACAACACCCGCCTTTACGCCCCCCAGGGACGCATGTCTCCCCTTTCCTTCGATATGGCCGCAGGCACCGCACAGGGGCGCATGGCCGGCGCGGGGGGCAGTTGGGTGCTGGTTACGCCGGATACCGGACGCGTCGCCACAGGCCCCGGCTACGGGAATCAATATGACAAACGGGCAGTCGATTTCGTCGAGAATGACTCCGCCGCCCGCACCATCGTCGCCTCCCACGACCGCGCGCATGCCCTGCTCGTCTCCGGCGGCAAGAGCTTCCTCTTCATCGAAGACAAAGTCATCGCCCGGAACCGCGGCACCTCGGCCAATGTCTGGATCAAGGACGCCGACCACGCCTCCGCCATGATCTCCGGCGGCACCACGCTCTACGTGGGAAAGAGAAACGAAGTCCTCTGCCTCAACGCGGCCAACGGTTCTTTGATCAAATCCCTCCCGGCGACCGGCGATGTGTTTTGCCTCGCGCTTGCGAACGGGAGGTTGTTCGCGAGCACGACGCGCGGAGTGATTCATTGTTATGGGCCGTAGGAAAAGCACCAAGCACCAAGCTCCAAGCACCAGAGAAGCACCAAACACCAAGCTCCAGAATCGCGCGGCGCACGCCCCCGTTGGAGCTTGGTGCTTGAAGTTTCTCTGGAGCTTGGTGCTTGGAACTTGGTGCTTTCGCGGGCGCGCACTCACCCTCGCCCTCCTCCTCACCCTCCCCGCGCCCGCGTTCTCCTGCCGCTACAATATCCGCGAAATCGGTTTCGTGGACGTAGACCAGCCGAAATTCCGGCTCGCGGTTTTTGTGCACGGGGAGGAGCAGAAAGACTGGCTGCCGCTTTTCCAATCGACGGCGACACGCCTTCTTGGCCCGTCAAATCTCTCGTGGGATGTTATCGATGAAGTGCAGCAGACCGGTTCGCCGGAACTGCGCCACCGTGCGCAGCTTGGCCCCCGGCTTCCAGGGGGCATGGTGCTCGCTGCCGGACGTGAGGACGGCTGGCCCGTCTTCCTCCACGTGACGCCTGACGAATTGACGGCAAAGCTGTCCGGGCTCGTCACTTCCCCGGCTCGTGCACAGATCGTCAATGCGGTCATCGAAACCTACGGAGCCGTCCTGCTGCTGCGAGGTCAGGATGAGACGGCCAATGCCGCCGCCCGCAACACAGCGACGGCTGCCATCAACCTCATCGACGCCTCTCTCGCTGATCTCCCCAAACGCATCGAGCACGGTCCGCGGCTCATCGAGTGCGATCCCTCGCTCCCGGAGGAACAGATCGTCGCCTGGAGCATGGGGGTGAACGGCAAAGACCTCACCCGTCCGGTCGTCGCAGTCCTCTACGGTCGTGGCCGCCTGGCCGGTCCACCGCTTCAGGGAGCCGCGCTTACCTCCACCGCCCTGCGGGATCAACTCGCCCTCGTGGGTGCCAACTGCGAATGCACCCTCGATCACGCGTGGATGACGGCCCCTTCCATTCCCCTCGTCCTGACTGCTGCTGAAGACGCCCGCATTTCCTCCGCTCTCGGCTTCGATCCCGGGGCCGCCTCCATCAAGGCCGAGGTCCATCACATTCTGCAAACCCAGGCCGCCATCGCGGTCGATCCCACCGCGCGCACTGGTTCCGGCTACCGCGAGACCCCGCTGGAGAATGTGCCCATTCCTCCGGGCCTCCCGAAAACCACCCCGTCAGCTTCCGGCTCCGCCTCCCAGCCGAAGGGCTACTCCGGCACCGCATGGACCTTCGCAGCCATCGCCGCCGCCGTCGTTCTGGCATGGGGAGCCCTCCGCATCACCCGCCGTCCCCGCCCCTGATTTTCCCCCGAAATCCGCCGTCCGGACCGCCTGCGGAAAATTTTCGGTCCAGCCCTTGCAAGCCCCAAACTTCCCGCTAAGAGTGCCGCCCGGTTTTCCCGGGTCTATTGCCTCGTGGTGTAACGGTAGCACAAGAGATTTTGGTTCTCTTTGTCAAGGTTCGAATCCTTGCGAGGTAGCTTTTCTGATAAGAAAAGAGTGATCTGTTAGGTAGATGCAGGCGTCGCTGGTGACCGGGAATACTCTGTGGCAACACGCTGTTTGCGCAGTTTCCACAGCATGAAGAAACAGGCCCACAGCCAGGCACCCTGACCCAGGATGCTGATGTAGGGGATATCGATAAATCCCTCCCGGTCGCTGCTGTGGAAGTAGAGCAGATCAGCCGCCTCCAGGGGCAGTGCATACAGGCCGATTACTCCCCAGAAGAAAAGGACCGGCTGGAGCCAAAGGACGGCTTTCAGGTGCCGTGATGGAAGGTGGAAGATCAGGAAAAGAATCAGGCCATGCGCGGCGGCGAGTGCGCAGTCATATTTTTCCATTTGGTGGATGGCTGCCTCCCAACTGGCATTCCGTAAAATGATGCCGTAGTGTTCAGCGGAGAAGACATCGTTAAATCCCATCTTCCGGCCCTGGGAATCCACGGTATCATAGGAAGTGGAACCGACTCCGCCGCGGATCCAGGCACTGCCCAAAAGGACGAGAAAACTCACCAGCAC
Organism: Verrucomicrobiales bacterium; assembly: GCA_036262875.1. Lineage (GTDB taxonomy): Bacteria > Verrucomicrobiota > Verrucomicrobiia > Verrucomicrobiales > V1-33 > V1-33. The sequence continues at coordinate 1,264 of DATAIE010000396.1, read as the reverse complement.
AGCGAGGACCAGAGGACGGCGGAGGGGGAAAGGCACGCCCGGCAGTGTGGCGAAGGTGTTCATGGAGGCAGCATGCGGTTTGAGACGGTTGGGGGTCAAAACTGCCTGTTGTCATTTCGGGTGGCGAAATCCGGACTTTTCCGGGATCGAAGGAAAGTCGTGAAAAGTAGAGCGGGGGACGAAGAGACGCTGAAGAACAGATGAAGAGGGTTCATCAGGAAAAATGATTGCCGGGCGGGCACATTCCCGCTTCCATCCGGCACTTTTATTTTTCTGCCATGTCTGCTTTTTTGGAAACACTCACTGCTCTTGCCCGCGAATGGGGCGCTTCGGATTTGTTTTTGGCGGAGGGGCATCCGGCGAGGTTGAAGGTGAACGGGGCTTATCATGAACACGCGCAGCAGGTGTCGCGGGCGGATATGGAGGACCTGTGCACTGCCTGCGGAGTCCCGGCGGATACGGTGCAGGACCGGGATGCGGCGTGGTATGGCGCGGACGGGACCCGCTTCCGGGTGAATCTGCACCGGCGCATGGGCCGGCTGGGAGCGGTGCTGCGGCAGATCAAGATCAACGTTTCCACCATGGATACCCTGGGCGTGCCCGCATGGCTGCTGCAGGAGTGGCTTTCGCGGAAGGCGGGGTTGATCCTCCTCACGGGCCCCACGGGTTGCGGGAAGTCCACCACGATTGCGAGCTGCCTCGACTACGTGAGCACCCACCGTCCGGGGCACGTGGTCACCATCGAAGACCCCATCGAATATCTCTTCACGGACCGCAGCGCGTTTTTCACCCAGCGGGAAGTGGGACTGGATACGCCGAATTACCTTACCGGCCTGCAAAAAGCGCTGCGCCAGGCGCCGGACATTATCTTCCTCGGGGAAATCCGGGATGCCGACTCCGCCATGACCTGTCTCCAGGCAGCGGAAACCGGGCACCTTGTGCTCTCCACACTGCACAGCCCCAACGTGACGGAATCGCTCGATCGTCTCGCCAATCTGGTGCCGCCGGAAAACCGGGAGGTGATGCTTTCCCTGCTGTCCCACCAAACCATCGGCGTCATGAGCCAGCGTCTCCTGCCGAATGTGGACGGTACCGGTGTGGTGCTCATCGTCGAGCACATGGAGGTGAACGGTGCCGCGCGCGAATGGATGCGTTCCATGAACATCCCCGCCCTGGCCGAGCACATCCGCCGCGGAGACGATCCTGCGAACTGCTCTCTGCTCCAGTCTCTGGTGGCGGCCTGCCGCGCCGGGCTGGTGGACTA
>DATAIE010000395.1:0-4469 GCA_036262875.1 Verrucomicrobiales bacterium | reverse complement strand
TGCGGATTCCGTCTCTACCGGGGCCGGGGGTTCCGGCGCCGGTTCGTCGGACTTCTTGAGAATGGTCATCACGGCGGCCTTCTCGACCTTGATCTTGACGTTGTCCGCGATCTTCAGAGTGACGAGGCGGTCGGAGACATTGGTGACCAGTCCGTGGATGCCGCCGCAGGCCACCACTTCATCGCCGGACTTGAGGGCATTGATCCTCGCCTGATGTTCCTTTTGAGCGCGCTTCTGCGGCCGCAGCACCATGAAATAAAGCATGATGATCATGATAGGCAGGAAGAACAGCATGTTCGGTCCCTGCGGCTGCGCCGGATCGGCGGCAAAAAGAACGGAGGCAAAAAAAGCAGGCATGAGTCAGAGGGCGGTAGCGTTGGAAACGGTGGGGGTGTACTGGGAAACGAACGCCGCGCGGAAGGCGGGGAATGTGCCCGCTTCGATTTCCTCCCGGGCACGGCGCGCGAGGGACAGGTAGAAATGCAGATTGTGCAGACAAATCAACCTGATTCCCAGGATTTCCCCGGCCCGGAAAAGATGGCGGATATAGCTCCGGCTGAACCCCCGGCAGGCGTAACAGGTGCACCCCTCCTCCAGCGGTCCTTTGTCCACGGTGTACTGCTGGTTCTTCAAATTGATCGTCCCCCGGGCGGTGAAGGCGGTGCCGTGCCGGGCGAGGCGGGTGGGGATGACACAGTCGAACATGTCCACGCCGCGGGCGATCATCTCCACAATCTGGGGCGGCGTGCCCAGTCCCATGGCGTAGCGGGGTTTGTCCGCCGGCAGGTGGGGCTCCGCGTTTTCCACCGCCCGCATCATTTCCGGCTCCGGCTCACCCACACTCACTCCACCGATGGCGTAGCCGTCGAATTCCATGGCCGTCAGCTCCCGGGCGGCCCGCTCGCGCAGCCCGGCGTAGCAACTGCCCTGCACGATCCCGAAATGGAACTGCCGCGCCCCGGTATCCGTGACCGGGCGGTTTTTCGCCACCCATTCTTTGCACCGCAGCGCCCAGCGCAGGGTTAGGGCAAGACTTTTTTCCGCCTCTTTTTCCCCTACCGGGTAGGGCGGGCAGTCGTCGAAGAGCATCGCGATGTCGCTTCCCAGCACCGCCTGGATGGCCATGCTCTCCTCCGGACCGAGGAAGCGCTTTGATCCGTCGAGGTGACTCTGAAAGTGCACCCCCTCCTCCGTGATCTTCCGCAGCTTGCTCAGGGAAAAAACCTGGAAGCCGCCGCTGTCCGTCAGCAGAGGCCGCCGCCAGTTGCTGAACCGGTGGAGGCTGCCAAACTCCCGGATCACGTCGCAGCCGGGCCTTAGATTCAGGTGGTAGGTATTCCCCAGAATGATCTGCGCGTCCAGCTCCTCCAGTTCCGCGGGGGACACCCCCTTCACGCTCCCCTGCGTGCCCACCGGCATGAAGGCCGGGGTCTCCACCACTCCATGCGGGAGCACCAGCCGGCCCCGGCGGGCCTTGCTGCAGGGATCGGTGACAAGCAGTGAAAACACTCAAAATCCGTGCCAGTCGCCGGAACATCGGCAAGCGAAAACCTGGGGAACACCGGTGGAACACGGCTTTCCCGCGGTTCTTGTTAGCCGTTCCCCGCTTATTCCCCGGATATTCACAATTTGTCAGGATCACGCACTCCCCCATGCCTGCCGCGCGTGGTTCAGAATTTCTTAACGGGACGCCCAATGAGCCCGGCTTATGCTTTCCAACTTCCTCCCGCCTTCCTCCTCCACCAGGGTCAATTTTTGTAATTCATTTAAAATAAGAATTTTACACATCGAACAAAGATGCCTTCCACCTAACTTTGTCCACCGCCACCCGCCGGGATTGGTTATTTTGCGCGGGCTTGCCCGCTCCGGTTTATTCACAATTTCAAAAGCCTCAGCTCCCCTGCTTTCCGCCGCTTTCCTCATGGTCTCCTGGGGAGAATCCCTAATCGCCTTCTTGCACAAAACTTATTCACACGGCCTGCAACTCCCACGCGTTCACGGGAAAATACCCTGCATGGGGTCTTCCCAGGACGGGAACCGGCACTTTGCAATCCCATCCCCCCCTCCTGCGAATCGCACGAATCGATGCACATTGCATTTGAGCGCCCTGCGATCCCGAAAAACATCCGGATCGCTCCGGTGCCGGTGTGCGGCCTCCCCGGAAATCAGTTAGGCAATTCCGCAGGAACCTGCTTCCCGGTTGCATTCGGCATGCGGAGACAGAAGGAACCATCTAAACTTCCTCATTTCCCTTCCCCCGCTCATGTCCGACATTCATCCCGATATCGCTAAACTCGTCGCCGCCGGCAAGCTGCCGCCGCACGCGGCCGTCAAACTCACGCAGCTTCATCCGGGGGTCTTTTGTCAGCACAAGAGCTGGGGAGTCGGACGGATCGGGTCGTGGGAACTCTTCGATGACAAGGTGGTCATCGATTTTGAAGATAAAAAAGGGCATCCGATGAAGCTGGAGTTTGCCGCCAATTCCCTGAACATCGTCGAGGAAAGCCACATCCTCGCCCGCCGCTATGCGGACCCCGCCTCCCTCTCAAAGCTCGCCGCGGAAGACCCCGTAGGCCTGGTGCGCGAGATCCTTCAAAGTCACGGGGGCAGCATGCTGCTCGACTCCTTCGAGGGCGTGGTGAAACCGAAGATCGTGGGAGAATCCAAATTCAAGAACTGGTGGGAATCCGTTAAAAAGCTGCTGAAGACGAAGCCGGAATTCATCGTCCCCTCCAAGCGCACCATTCCGCTGGAACTGCGCGGCGGCAACCTCTCCCCCGCCGAGGCGCTGGTGCAGGACTTCCGCAAGGCCCGCGGTATCAAGGCCAAGGCCAAAGCCATGGAAGCCATCGCGCGGGATGCCTCCGTTTTCACCAATCGCGAGGAACTGGAATCCCTCCTCAAAGAGGCCGACGACGCGGCAACGCAAAACCTCCGCCTCCACACCGTGGAAGCCGTGGACCTCATCCTTGCCCGCGATGAACTGCGCGACAAGGTGCCCGGCCTGCACGATGCCGTCTCCCCCGCCCTCGCCGCCGCCATGAAGACCGACGGTCCCCGCCTGGCCGAGTGCGTGGGCAGCCTGGCCGTGAGCAAACAGCGCCGCGTCTTTGACGCCCTCGTGGATGCAACCGGCGACTCCGGCGTGGAAAGCCTGCTCCCGCTGCTTAATAAGCTCTCCGCCCGCAGCATCAACGAACTCTGCTCCGTGCTCAAGGACAAGGGCTACACCGGGCCCATGAACGGCTTCCTCAAAACCGGCATCCTTCACCGCACCCTCGCCAGCGAAACGCTCGTCTGGATCATCCGCGAGCGCGCCGGCCTTTCCGCCGACGTCTTCGGCCCGGAACTTTCCCGCGCCCTCCTCTCCGCCATTGAGCGCGATCACTTTGACGACGAAAACCGCAAGGCCAACCGCATCAATGACGTCCTCGTCGCGGACCGCGAACTCATCTCCGATCTCATCACCGGTGTGGAACTCCCCCAGGTGCGCATCTTTGCCCGCCAACTTCTCCTCACCCCCGCCATCGACGAGATGGGCAAGCGCTCGCTCCTCGCCCGCTTCATCCGCGTCTATCCGGAAATCGAGACCCTCATCCGCGAGGGGCAAAAGGACGAGAAAGAGGAGGAAGCCGCCCTCATCGTTTCCTGGAAGAGCCTCGATGAGAAGAAGAAAGCCTTCGATCACCTCATCAACGTCGAGATTCCCAAAAACGTGGAGGACATCAGCATCGCCCGCAGCTACGGCGACCTGCGCGAGAACTTCGAGTTCAAATCCGCCAAAGAATACGCCGTCGTCCTCCAGCGCCGGAAATTCGAGATGGAACGCGACCTCCAGCGCGCCCAGGGCACCGGCTTCGAAGACGCCGCCACGGACAAAGTCACCATCGGCACCCGCGTCACCCTCCTGGACCTCGAAAACGGCCAGCAGGAGGAATTCAGCATCCTCGGCGCATGGGATACGGATGTGCCCCGTCACATCATTTCCTACCTGAGCGTTACCGCAGCCGCCATCCTCAACAAAGCCGTCGGCGACGAAGTGGACCTCCCCAACGAGGACGGAAACACCACCCGCCGCGTAAAGATCACCGCCATCGAACTCGCGAAAGTGCCGGAGTTGGTAAAGGCACCGGAAAGCACGGGGGCAGCCAGCGAGTAACGCCGGCGTGGAGCCTCTCCCCACGCGAGACCTCCGTCGAGCCGTCGACAAAAGGCATCGCCAACGCTCATCGCGATCCGAACAGAACCCCGCCCCGGCTCCGCCGCCGGGCGGGGTTACTTGTTTTCAGAGCCAAAAAAGAATCCCTTTCAAAGACGGCAGTGCGACCCACGAAGCGTGAGGTGCGGAGCTTTCAGCCCGGTGGGGCGAGACTCCGTCGAGCCGAAGATAAGAGGGCGAAGGAGGGGCGGAGCCTTACACCGCCCATGACACACGAACGATAGCTTTCATTCCGTCACGCAGACCGTAG
>DATAIE010000394.1:0-4100 GCA_036262875.1 Verrucomicrobiales bacterium | reverse complement strand
GGTGTATCTGGTCGGGGGTCGAAAATTGGAACAGGGAGACTAGAGCACTTCCCGGGGTTGTAAAGGGGGGGACTCAAAGGGGTAATGACGAAGCTCGAAACCGGAATTGACGAACCAAACGGGCGATGACGCGGCGGAGAGCCAGCCTACGCGGAAAATACCTGGCCCGGGGATCATCCATTTCTTAGCATGCGGGTCCAGCCACAGCGCTCATCCTATATGTCCCGGTCCACCCGTCCCCTTCAGCCCCTTCTGCGGGGGTTCCTTTGTCTCTCTCTTTGCCTGCTTCCGGCCTGCAGCAGCGTGCCTGTCACCGGCCACAAGGCAAAATTGTGGAATCAGGACGGTTTCTGGACAAAGGTCTCCGACGATCCGCCCAGTTGGATTCCCAGCGGCCTTCCGCTGAAGATGCCGTCAAAGCGCTCGGGCCGGTGGATCGTGGATGCCCGGGACGGGTGGCGGTTTTTTGTGCCATCCAAAGGTTCGGGGAAATTCAGCACGGAGTACATCCGCATCCAGGCGTATAACGCAGCCTCCATCAGCACCCCCATTCCGGGCGGCGCAGTCTACCGGTCCGCCGGAGGCTCCACAGGAACAACCGTATCCACTGACTACAGTTCCTCCTCTTCCGACTGGTCCAGTTCCGATTCCGGCAGCTACGGCTCCGGGCACGGGCATGATCATGGACACCATCATGACGACGACCATGGAAGTGGAAGCGGGGGTGGAGGCGGGCATGATCACGGAGGCGGAAGCGGGGGCGGTCACGATCACGGCGATGACAGCGGGAGTGGCAGCGGCAGCGGAAGCAGCGGAGGCGGTCACGATCACTCCGGTTCGGGCTCCTCCGGCGGCGGCTCCTCCTCCAGCGATTCCTCTTCGTCGAAGGAAGGGATGGCCAATCGCGAATCCTCTTCCTCCAATGATTCCTCTTCAAAGGAAGGCATGGCCGACAAACACCGCTGAAGCCGGGTGCTTGTGAAAACTTTCACAAAATGGCCTTGCCGGTGCCGGAGCGTGCGGGGATAAGTCGGTCTTCCGGGAGCCGGACTCCCACGCTGCTCATGACTATCCCGCCCGATTTGCTAGCCAGGATCGACGAATCCATCACGCATTATCCCGTGTCGAAACGGAGCGCGGTGCTGCCTGTTTTGCACCACCTGCAACATCACTTCGGCTACATCACGGAGGAAGCCATTCCCTGGGTCGCGGAGAAGCTGGGGCTGCAGCCGGTGCAGGTGCTGGAAGTGGTCACGTTTTATCCCGGGTTCCGCCAGTCGGCACCGGGCAAATATCACATTCGGGTCTGCCGCACGCTGAGCTGTGCCATGGCAGGCAGCTACGAACTGATGGAAAACCTCTGCCAAAAGACGGGGATCGACCGGTCGCATGCCGACCATCACCACCCCGTTTCGGTCGCAAAGGATGGCGTATTTTCCATCGAATTTGCGGAGTGCCTCGCGTCCTGCGGCACCGGCCCGGTTTGCATGGTGAATGATGACTTCTATGAATCGGTGGGTCCCGACAAAGTGGCGGAACTGCTTGAGAAATACCGGTCACGGCCTTGAGTGAAAGCTTGGCAGGCCATCCGCCAACGCTATTATCCGGGCTCAACTCATGACCATTGCGCTCTATCCAGGCAGTTTCGATCCCATCACCTGCGGCCACCTCGATGTCATCGAGCGCGCCGCCCGGCTCTTTGACCGGCTCATCATCGCGGTGGCGCACAATGCGGACAAGAAGCCGCTCTTTTCCGCGGCTCAGCGGGTAGACCTGATCCGCCAGAGCACCAGCGCGCTGGGGAATATCGAAGTGGTCACGTTCGACGGCCTGCTGGTGGACTTCGCCCGGAAATCGGGTGCCGCCGCAGTGGTCAGGGGCCTGCGGGCGGTAACGGACTTTGAGTATGAATTTCAAATGGCGCTGATGAACAAGACGCTCAGCCCGGAACTGGAGACCGTGTTTCTAACCTCGCGGGAAGCCTTCACCTATCTCAGTTCCCGCGTCATCAAAGAGGTGGCGCGCCTGGGCGGGGACATCACGAAATTCGTGCCTCCTCCCGTGGTCACGGCCCTCAAAAGTGCGCTCTCCACCACTCCCTGATTTCGTGCCATGGCAAAGCCCTCGAAGAAATTCGACTGCCTCTGCGCGCTGAGGGCGCTGGGTGAGGAAAACCGTCTGCGAATCGTTCGCCTGCTGATCAAAAAGGAACACAGCGTGAATGAAATCGTCGCCACGATCCATGCGACACAGTACAATGTATCCAAACACCTGAAGGTGCTCCGGGAGGCGGCTCTCGTGGAAGTGACCAAGCAGGGGCAGCAGCGGGTGTATGCCCTCGCAGAGGATTTTCGCAGCCACCTCTCGGAAAACTCGAACGTGCTGGACCTCGGGTGCTGCCAGTTTCACTTCGACAAACTTCCCAAATAGCGCTGTCTCCTTTTTCCATGAAACGATCCGCTTTTCTCAAAGCCGCCTGCGCCGCCCTTCCCGCGGTCGTGTTTTCCAGTTGTTCCAGCACCCCTCCCTCCTCTCCCGGAACACCGTGGCCGCCGGCGGCCTTCAAAACCGTCAGGGCTTTCGTCTATGATTGCGAAGCCGAGCACGGGGTCAATTTTTTCCAAAGCCACGGTCGCATGCACAAGGGCGTGCTCAACGCTCCCGGGGCTCTGCTTTCACCTTCACAGGTCCATCGTCTGCTGAGTGATGCGAACGCCGGGAAGCCCCTCGACAAGCGGAAGCCCTGTTACGTCCCGCATCACGCCTTCGTGTTCTACGATGCCGCGGAGAAGCCAGTGGCCACTCTTGAAATCTGCTTCACATGCCGCCGGTTCATCGCCACTCCGCCCGGACTGCCGGTGCAAATCGGATACGAAACTCCCTGGGCAATCCTCAAGGAACTGAACGTACCGGCGGACCGGAATCAGGGATACTATCGCGAGCTTTACAAAAAGCAGCACGCGAAGCCCTGAACCGCCCGGAGGAGACGGGCCTATATGCTCACCTCGATGAGATGCCGGCCGGGCGCGGTAAGTCTTCCGATGACTGCCTGACAAAGGGTATTCTCCGCTTCCAGTACGGCGATCACATCCTCCAGACACTCAGGAGCCACACAGAGCAGCAGGCCCCCGCTCGTTTGAGCATCGGCCAGCAGGAACTGGACGCCAGGACCGGCTTCATGGAAACAGGTGAAGCCTTCTGCATGAGCGAGGTTTTGTTTTGTCCCGCCTGGAATGCACCCGCCGGCGATGAGGGTGGTCACCTCCGGATGCAGCACCGGCACATCGGGAGCGTGAATCACGGCACTGACCCCGCTGGAACGGCACAGTGATCCCAGATGCCCCAGCAGTCCGAATCCCGTCACATCAGTCCCCGCCCTGACAAGTCCGCGCTCTGCCAGCAGCGCCCCTGGCGTATTCAATGTGCACATCGATTGAACTGCCGCATCGGCAAGAGCCGGCGCACACTTCTCCCTTTTCAATGCGGTGGTGATAATGCCGGTGCCCAGCGGTTTCGTTAGGACAAGCAGGTCCCCCGCCCTGCCGCCGGCGTTCGTGATCAGCCGCTCGGGATGCACCAGACCCGTCACGCTTAACCCGTAAACAGGTTCCGGAATGCGAATGGAATGCCCTCCGGCCAGCAGGCAGCCGGCTTCCCTAACCTTTTCCGCCCCGCCGCGCAGGATCGTGTGGGCAATGTCGAGGTCCACCTCGTCCGGCAGACCGAGCAGGTTCATGGCGGTGACCGGGCGGCCGCCCATGGCGTAGACATCGGAGAGCGCGTTGGTGGCCGCGATCTGCCCGTAGAGGAAGGGATCGTCCACGATGGGCGTAAAAAAATCGACGGTCTGCACGAGCGCCCGCGTCGCGTCGAGTCGATACACCGCCGCATCGTCCGAGGTGGAGGCGCCCACGAGCAGGCGTTCGTCAGCGAGGCCAGGCAAATCCCGCAGGATCTGCGCCAGTTTGGCCTGCGGGAGTTTGGCCGCGCAGCCGGCGCAGGAGGAGAGAGCAGTCAGACGAATGGACATCCGGCCATTCTGATATGATCCGGCCGTTCAGCAAGACCTCACAGCGGCACTCTCCCGTCTCCGCGTGGTT
>DATAIE010000393.1:0-3214 GCA_036262875.1 Verrucomicrobiales bacterium | reverse complement strand
CGGATCGAGAATATGGTGAACATGGAACTCGTCGAGTTGCACGGTGATGGGGCCGTCCAACTGACATCAGAGCAAAAGGACAAAGTCTTTGCCGCCCTCACCGGGATCCTGACGGAGGAGGATGATCGCGGTGCGGCGTATTTCGCGGATGACGGCAGGTTCAGCGCCCGCATTGATGAATCCCTCGCCCGCCGCCGCGAGGCGCTCCAGTCGATTCTCGATGCCTCTCAAATGGCAAGCTATATCCGCGTCCTCGACGGGGATCGCGCCTCGGTGAAGGAGATGTTTCCCTCCAGAGTGGAAGCCCCAAACCATTGATCCTGCTGCGCTATGTCCCTGTTTGACCGATTCCGTAAGCGAAAGGAGAAACCGAAAACCGCACCGCCCGATCCGGCTTCATTGCCGTCCCTCAGTTACGTCGTCGCTTATTTCATCCTGCCGCACTACGCCTTTCAGCAGTGCGACAAGCTGGTCTCGATGTTTCGGGATACACCGGAATCGACCTGCCCATTTTTCTATTTCATGGGCTGTCAGATGGAAAAAACAGCGCCGGTGGAGGAGGATGGGCGGCAGTTCCGGGCGCACCATGGAGCGCTGGATGAATCGCAGGACTATTATCTCCTGGAGTATCCAGTGCCTCCTCCAGTTGATCTTTCCGGCATCGATCCGGCGAAATTCGATCCGGAACAGATGCCGGTATTGGCACCGTGGTTTTCCGCGATGGTGAGGCAGCGGGTCGCGGGAACGGTCAGGTATTTCGTCCTGGGCCAGTCCCCGATCGGAGGCGGCACCACGTTTCGTTCTGTCAGCGCTGACGGCATGAATGCCAATCATGGCCCGGGCCCCGAGCCGCGGCTTGATGCCTTTCTCGATCGTATTCGGATGGAGAGTTAGCCCCTTCGGCTCACCGCCGGCACCCGAATGCGGGTTCAGGAGCCGGCAGGCAAAACCGCCTTCCGGCTTGCCTCCGTGCCGCGCCTGCATTCCCGTCCGCTCTCATGAATCTTGACGAAACGACCCCGGCAATTGGCATCATTGGAGGCAGCGGACTTTATGATCTGGAGGGGTTCACGGACCGGGATGATTTCACGGTGGAAACTCCATGGGGGCTGCCTTCCGACGTCATTACCGGCGGCAGCTTTGCCGGGCGGCGGGTATTCTTTCTGCCGCGTCACGGACGGGGACACCGGATTTTGCCTAACGAATTGAACCATCGCGCGAATATCCACGCCCTTCGCTCTCTGGGGGTTCGGTGGATCATCTGTGTGACCGCCGTCGGCAGTCTGCAGGAGCAGTATCATCCGCGGGACATTGTGCTGCCGGACCAGTACTTCGACCGCATGAGCCGGAGGGAGCATCACACGTTTTTTGGCGGCGGCATCGTGGCGCACGTGGGATTCAGCGATCCCGTGAGCGAGAGCCTGCGCACTCTCCTCCATGGCGTGTGCCGCGACCAGGGCCTGAGAGTTCACAATGGTGGCACCTACGTCAATATGGACGGCCCCGCCTTCTCCACCCGCGCGGAGAGCAACGCCAACCGTCAGTTGGGATTCGACATCGTCGGCATGACGAATCTGCCCGAAGCCAAACTGGCCCGCGAAGCGGAAATCGCACTCGCGACCCTGGCGATGATTACCGACTACGACTGCTGGAAGGTCGAGGAGGAACCGGTGAGCGCTCAGACGGTCATCGGTCACCTGCTTGCGAATGCCGCCACGGCCAAATCCATCCTCGCTGCGGCCATTCCGCTCGTTCCCGCCGTGCCGGACTGGCCGGAGCACCGGGCACTCGACAATGCGCTGATTACGGACAGAGCCCTCTGGCCGGAGACGACCGTGGAAAAACTGCGCCCGATGCTTGCGCGCTTTTTGTAGCGCCCGCCTTGCGGGAACTGATTTCAGTTGCGGCAAAATCGCCCGCCCTTCAGACTGGATTCCCTTTTTTTGAAACCATGCTTACCATCAAACCCGCCTCCGCCTGCCAGTTCGATTGCCTTTCTCTCGGCGAAATCATGCTTCGCCTTGACCCCGGTGAAGGGCGTGTGCGGTGTGCGCGGGAGTTTCGCGTGTGGGAGGGCGGCGGCGAATACAATGTCGCGCGCGGTCTGCGGAAGTGTTTCGGACTGCGCACGTCGGTGGTTACCGCTTTTGCCGACAACGACGTGGGCAGGCTCGTAGAGGACTTCATCATGCAGGGCGGTGTGGATGTGAGCCTTATCAAGTGGGTGCCTTATGACGGCATCGGTCGAACGGTGCGCGTGGGCCTGAACTTCACTGAGCGCGGCTTTGGCATTCGGGGAGCCCTTGGCGTGCCGGATCGCGGCAATACCGCCGCCAGTCAGCTCAAGCCGGGCGATATCGACTGGGACCACATCTTCGGAAAACAGGGGGTGCGCTGGTTCCACACCGGCGGGATTTTTGCCGCGCTCAGCGATACCACCCCGGAGGTCGTCATCGAGGCCGTGCAGGCGGCGCACAAATACGGCACCATCGTCAGCTACGATCTCAACTACCGCCCGAGTCTCTGGAAGACCATCGGCGGCAAGGCACGGGCGCAGGAGGTGAATCGCCGCATCGCACAGTATGTGGATGTGATGATCGGCAACGAGGAGGATTTCACCGCCAGCCTCGGATTCGAAGTCGAGGGCGTAGACGAACACATCAGCGCCATCGAAACCGCGAGCTTCCAGCGCATGATCGAACGCGCCGTGAAGGACTTCCCTAACTTCAAAGTCGCCGCCACTACCCTGCGCACGGTGAAGACGGCGACCATCAATGACTGGGGTGCCATCCTTTGGCACGACGGACAGTTTCACGAGGCCGTGCACCGCCCGGGACTCGAAATCATGGACCGCGTGGGCGGCGGCGACAGTTTTGCCAGCGGCCTCATCTACGGTTTCCTCACGCACAACGATCCGGCCAAAGCCGTGAACTACGGCGCTGCCCATGGCGCCCTCGCCATGACCACTCCCGGCGATACCAGCATGGCCAGCCTGGCCGAAGTGGAAAAAGAAATGAAGGGCGGCAGCAAGCGGGTGGAAAGGTAGAAGCCAGGGAGCGGCGACATTCCTGTCGCCGAATCGAACTCTCTCCTAAAGAATCTGAGCAGAAAAGGCAGCGACAGGAATGTCGCCGCTCCTTGTTATTCCGCTCCGCCAGCCTCCTCCGGGACTTGCTTCCATGGAGGAATCGCTGTATGATCCCGACATGGAGCC
>DATAIE010000392.1:0-1995 GCA_036262875.1 Verrucomicrobiales bacterium | reverse complement strand
CATTCACCCGGCGGCAGAAAACTTCCGAGAATTCTTTGGCTCCCGGCTTGCGGGCGTAAAAGATGTCTCCGCCTCCGTTCCCTTCCTCTTTCTCACTCCCGGTGACAAAGAGCCAGTCGAGCAGAGGGCTGCCGGCTTTGTTGGCCACAAATAGATTTTGCGCAGTTTTGAGGGGCTTGATTCCCACCACGCGTTTGACCTTGTCGTCCTTCATCACCCATACTGCGGGCCCGGCGATAAACAGCGTCTCGCCCTCGGCTCCGCTCGCCACACCCGTCACGGACTCGTCCTTCAGTTCCGCCGGGAGAGGGAGTGGTGCCAGCTTTCCGGACGCGACATCGAGCCGCCAGAGAATTCCGGTCTTCAGCATCGGAGCAAACGTGACGGTCTTTCCATCTTTGGAAAAAAAGGAATCGCCGGCGTGAACCGGGGAAATCAAGACGGCGGCAAGTGCGAGGAGGGTTGGAAGCGGTTTCATGGGCGGTAAATGCGGAGAGTTGCACCATGCATGACCGTCCGCGAATTGCCAGGGAACACGGCGAATTCACCGGGGCGGCAGCCAGACCTCGGGGAGCACGAAGGTGCGATGCGCGGGGGATATCAAATAGACTTCTGCAGGGACCAGGCTTCCGTCTTCGATTTCCACGCGCACAGGAATCCTGACATAAAAATCGTCCTCATAGGCATCCAGCCTCACCATCGCCTCCGGACTCACATTCCGGTAGAGAAGTCCCGGCGTCTCCACACCCGGCGCTTCGACCAATCCCGGAAACGTCACGCCCTGCAATTTTCTCGCTTCGTAGCCGCGCAGCACGGCCTTTTGGAAATCGCACTTTTCCCGCGCCGCCCGCGCCCATACGTCCGGGAACATCAGGGTGCCGTATGTGAAGAGGTTCATCCCCTCACCTCAGCCTGGAACGCGCGGCACGGCAAGCGACCGCACCGGCCGTCTCATTTCAAAAGCTTTCCCGGCAAATCCTTCGGCACTTTGCCGGTCGAGTAGGTGGACAAAACGCGGTCCCCCTGCTTCACCACAAAACAGATGCCGTCCACACTCTCACGGTAGACCGCCGCGGCTTCGCTCGTCGTGGAATCTCCACTCGAATCTTTGGTGGTGCGCGTGGCCACCGCCGCGCTCTGGCCCACTTTGACCGTTTGGGTCAGGACGGATTGCGGTTTCGAGCCCGTCAGCTCCGGGATGTCGGCAGAGCCGTGCACGATGTTCTTCACTCCGCGCTTTTCCTTCGCGGCGGTATCGAAGAACCCGATGACGATCGCATAACGAACGGTGAGCCCCGCCACTTTTGTGCCCGGATCCTTGCTCCAGTTGCTCACCGTGATGCGATAGCCCTCCTCTGACACGCGGCTCTTCTCTGTCATGGAACTGGAGGAACTGCTGCTTTGGGAAGTGCCGGACTTCCGCGATCCGGCCGCCGTCACCGAATCCGCCTTCACCGTGAGTTTGATCACCGGATTCGCCGTCCGCCAGTCCGCACAGAATTTCTGATCCGCCTCGGCGAGCAGCTTCAGCGGCACCGTCACCTTCTGCCCGTCACCTTTCGTGATGACCGCATTTATCGCATCCACCGACGTCAGCGATCCTTCAATCGTCTGCCCCTTTTGACTCGTGAACGTTCGAGCTCCGGCGCTGGAAAGGAGCGCCCCAATCAATGCGGAAACGAGGACCAGTTTCATAGCAATATGAGTTTTGAATGAAAAAGCAGCCGGCGTTCGCTTCGTCCAGTCCTTTTCCGCGTACTCCTGGAAGCCGGGCGACTTCATATTCGCGTTCCAGTTGCGGAGGTCATTGCCACCCGCTATGAGCAAATCAGTATGGTAGAAGTGCGTTATCGCGGCGGATTTGGAGACAATCTGTTCCAGTATTGTTTTGGGCGCCTGTTGGCAGAGCGGTGGGGCTGCGAACTGGTGGCGCTGCCGCTGCCGCGGTTTCCAGGAACGGCGGAACCGGTGAAGGGGCGCAGGTTTCTTTCACCG
>DATAIE010000391.1:0-3503 GCA_036262875.1 Verrucomicrobiales bacterium | reverse complement strand
CGGTCGCCGCGGATGATGAATTTCTGGAAGAACTTTGCGCCGCTGCGGTCCGTGGCGGAAATCACAAATCCCGCCGCGTCCTTGCGCTGCACGCTGCAGGTGCGGCCGGCCACGGCGCGCGCCTGGCTCCATTGCCAGTCCATGATGCGCGCCGGAGTGGCCGAAACACCCCCCCATACCGCGAGGACCCATGCGCCGTCCTCGGAGGTGAACCGGCCCGGGGCCACATCCTTTACGGCCTTCGTCCCCGGCGGCACCGGCAACTGGAACCCCACCCGCGCGTCGGCAAACACACTCCAGCCTTCGTAATCCGCCGAGGTGAGGCCGGGGCTCTCTTTGGGCACCGCCTGGCTCAGGCCCGGCAACGGCACGAGCAGACACCCGGCGGAGCACAGGAGGCGGATTCGATTCATGATCATGGTTTGGGGGCAGTCGCCGCAGTCGCGCGCCGCCACTTTGCTGGAAGCATGCCACCCCGTCAACGATTGAACGGAGCGCGGATGTCCAGTCCTCCCCGGTGTAAGGAGCCTCTCAAAGAGGAGGCATGGGTTGACGGGCCGGATTCAAAATCAGAGGTTCTCCGGGCGCACGTCCGGATTCGAAAAGCATCACTCCTTGCACTGGCCCTCCGGGGCGGGAACGGTCACCGCTGCCCATGCACCGCTCTTTCCTTCTCCTGCTCCTCGCCGTCCTGCCTGTCCGCGGCGAGCTCCGCATCCCGGGTTCCACCGCCTATGGCGCGCCGAATTTCGATGCCATCCGTGTCAGCAAGACCCGCGGAGTCACGGGCTGGACGAATCCCGCTCAGTCGGTGCTTTGGTTTGGCGAGTTCAAGAAGACGGGAAAAGTCGATGCCTCGATCGTGGTCAATCTCCCGACTCCGGCACCGGCCACGGCTCCAAAATATAAGCTCACTGTGGCGGGCAAGTCTCTGGAGGGGACCGCCTCCGGAACGGGTGAGGTGGTCGTGAAATTTGGCTCCTTTGATATTGCGAAGACCGGCTACCAGAAGTTCACCCTCGAATCCGCCAATCCCGGCGGGGACATCGCGGCTCTCGTGCTCGACGGGCCCGCCACAGAGGGCGCTCATTTTAATATCGATCCCCGGCGCAATGCGGCCAGCGTGCACCTGAACTACCCGCTGGAAGGCAAGCCGGAGGTCACGGCCTTTTACTGCGAGGTCACGGGCGTGGAGGACCCGGTATACACGTATTACATGGCTACCGGTTTTTCCCGCGGCTACTTCGGCATGCAGGTGAACAGCGCCAAAGAGCGCCGCATCATTTTCTCCGTGTGGGACGCCGCAGAGGGGCAGGGGGCCAAAGACCGCTCCACGGTGAAGGAGGAAAACCACACCTCGCTGCTCGCGAAAGGTGAGGGGGTGGAAGCCAGTGTGTTTGGCAACGAGGGCACGGGTGGTCACAGCCACTTGGTATATCCGTGGAAAACGGGCGAGGCGCAAAAGTTTGTCGTCACGGCCAAACCGAACGGCACCTTCACGGACTACACGGGTTACTGGTTCCACCCTGACAAAAAAGCGTGGGTGCTGCTCGCCAGCTTTCACGCCCCCAAGGACGGGAAGTTCCTGCGCGGTCTTTATTCCTTCAGCGAGAACTTTGGCGGCAGTAACGGCCATCTCCAGCGCAAGGCGCTCTACGGCAATCAGTGGATTCAAACCAGCGACGGCAAATGGACGCCGATCCTCAAGGCTACCTTCAGCCACGACGGCACCGGAAAGTCCGACCGGCTGGACCGCTTCATGGGCGTGGAAAAGGGCCAGTTCTTCCTGAGCCACGGAGGGTTCGTGGAGGGCTTCACGGAATTCGGGAAACCCTTTACACGGGAGGCGTCAGGCGCTCGCCCTGTCCTCGATTTGCCGAAGGTGCCGTGACCTGAGGCCCGTTTCCGGGTGCTACTTTGCCACGAGATGCACGTAGACCTCCAACTCCTTCGATCGAGCCTCCCGGATCACGTCGCCAGTGTTCTCGCATTCGCCATCCCAAACGGCGATTAGGGCTTGCGCGTGATCCACGGGACTTCCGGCAAGCTCCTTGAGGGGCACGCCGTTCTCCCGCGCCCATCGCCGGCTCAGCGTATTCTCCGGCGGGGCCATTACGGTTAAAACTTCGGTGATGGGGAATCCCGCTTTGAGAACCGCCTCGCAAACGGCGGCATAGTCGTGATAACCAGCAGGAGCGGCGAGGATGGTCTTCATGGGCGTAGTGTACAGCAGTAACAACCAGGCCGGTGATTTCTCCCCGTGTTCCTTTTTCGTGCGCGACGGGAGAGAGCAAAAGCAACTTGTCCAGCGATATCCGGAGGGCGGAAGGCCCACAGCGAGTTCCGTCAGCGCGTCTGGGGAGACGGCTTCAGAAGCATGGCCGGAGGCTTTGGAGTGCGGCGCTGCGCGCCGCTTTCGGAGCGGGAAGGCGGAGAGGAGCCCTCTCATCGTATTCCCGTCAGCAAAGTCCCACCCGGCAGAATGAGATAAGACGGGGGAGGCCGCATCCGGTTCGCGGGCAACCGACCGCGCCGAAAGCGGCGCACAGCGCCGCACTCAAAAGCCTCCGGCCATGCTTCTGAAGCGCCATGCCGGGCAACGGTTCACTGACCGATGCACACCCGGGCAGACTCACGACGAACCCTCTGACCGGTTTGCAGGTCTTCTGAAAACTTTTCCCATCTCCTTTTTCGCCATTCTCATTTGTCCCGTTCCATTCCATTCCTTCGGGATTCTGATTTCTGATTTCGTCATTTTTCTGATTTCGTCATTTCCCTCCCGTGACCACCACCGATCTCCAGCATTTCTTTGAGCACGCCGGTGTGACCGTCGGTGCCATCACGGGCGTCCTCGCGGCGCGGAAGAAGGAGATCGACTTGATCGGCGTCCTCATTCTTGCCCTCGCGGCGGCCTTCGGGGGCGGCACCGTGCGGGACCTGCTCGTGGGGGATACGCCCGTCGCCTGGCTGCGCGGGCCTTATCTGATGTTCAATGCGATCATCTCGGCGCTCGCGACGTTTTTCCTCGCACGGTATCTCTGCATGCCGCAGGGGCTGCTGCAGGTGGCGGACGCCGTTTCCCTCGCCTTCTTCACCATGCTGGGAGTGGGAAAGGGACTCGCGTTTGAGATGTCGTCCCCCGTCTGCGTGCTGCTGGGAGTGGTGACGGGCATCGTCGGCGGCATCCTCCGCGATGTGCTTCTCGATGAGGTCCCCTCGGTGCTGCGCCGGGGAATCCACCTCTACGCCACGGCCGCCATCGCCGGGGGGATCGTGAATCTGCTCGTCCAGCCCGCCGGCTCCCTCCCCGCCGCCGCCGCCGGCTTCTTCGTGGTTCTCGGAATCCGGCTCGCAGCCATGAAGTGGAAGCTCTCCCTCCCGGTCTTCGAGATGAAGGAGTGAAGGGGGCGGAAACCAGAGGACGCGTGCCCGGTCCCCCGGGCGAAGCCCCCTGGACTGCGGGAACTTGTTACCGCTTTGGGGTGCGGCGACTTGTCGCCGGG
>DATAIE010000390.1:0-2966 GCA_036262875.1 Verrucomicrobiales bacterium | reverse complement strand
TAGTCCATGTGTTCGAGCCCGCCCGCGCCGTTCAAAATCTTTGCGGCATTCCTGGCCGCCATCTCACCCTGCTGGATCGCCACATGCACCACTTCCGCCTCGCCGCAGACGTCCCCCGCGGCAAAAACATGCGGCAGGTTTGTCTGCATGGTGGAGGCGACGGCGATATAAATGCTCTCCAGTTCGATGCCGGCGGCCTTCAGATTCAGTCCATCCACGGCGGCCCTGCGGCCCAGAGCGAGGAGAATTTCGGCAGCCGTCGCGGTGTGTTCCTGGCCGTCTTTTTCATAGACGACACTTTTCCCGGCGTCCGTGGATTCCAGCCTGATTAGTTTCGTCCCGGTATGCACCGCCATGCCGCGCCGCACAAAGGCCGCCTGCACCACCTGGGCCACATCCGCATCCATGCCGCGGAGCAGTTGCGTGCCGCGCTGGATGACCGTGACCGTACGACCGATGCCCTCCAGATAGTGGGCCATTTCCAGCGCGATGGCACCACCGCCCAGGACCACGAACGAATCCGGCACTTTCTCCGCATCTAGGGCCGTGTCGCTTGTCCACACGTTTGCTTCGCGCAGTCCGGGCACCTCCGGCAACGCAATTACCGATCCCGTGGCGATCAGAATGCTGCGCGCCTGCACGGTGAGGGTGCCTCCGTCGCGGAGAGACACCGCGAGCGTATTCGCTCCGCTGAATTGTGCGTTGCCCCGCAGCAAAGCGAACCGTCCGTCCTGCAACTGCTCCTGACGATAGTCCGCGAATTCGGCGATCAATTTCCGTTTCCGGTGACGGATCGCCGCCGTGTCCACCGATTCGATCGATGCCCGGATTCCAAATTCAGCCGCGTGTCTGACATCCAGGGCCACATTCGCACTGTGAATGAGGGTCTTGCTGGGCATGCATCCCCGCAGGATGCACAGACCGCCCAGTTCCTCCGCGCCGTCGATGACCACCGTTTTCAGTCCCAGCGCGGCGGCGGTTCGGGCGGCGGCATAGCCGGCACTGCCTCCTCCGATGACGGCAAAGTCGTAGTTTTGTTCCTCAGACATGGGGCATGAAACGGCCATCGGCAGACTCACACAACCCGGAATCACCCGGGCCTGCCATCGAGGTGAGTAGCTGGCGGGAGGCGAGTTTTTCGTTGTCACCCGTCGCCGGAGGCGGAATGGATAGAGGAAGAACCAACTGCCCTCCATTGAGTAACCGGAATCTCCGCCGCCCGCTTCCTTTCTTCTGTAATTCATGAACCTGCGCGACTTCCGATCCTCGCCCGGTGCCGCCTGGGCGGGACCTCTCCTGATTTTCATGGTCTTTAAGTTCGCGTCGGACACGGTCAGAAGCGAAGCCTCCAACGCTCCCTGGTACTGGGCCCATCCCGAGCAGTGGATCTATCCGGTGCAGACGCTGGTGACGCTGGCCCTGGTGGGATTCTGGTGGCGGCACTATACGTTTCAGCCGCTGGGAATCCGGGATGTCCTGCTTGCTCTCGTGGCGGGAACCGTGGGGATCGCGCTCTGGATTTTACCTTCGTGGCTCTATGAGCACGGCGCCGTCGCACAAAATGAATGGCTGGGTTCTGTTTCCCGCGCGGGAGACAACACATCGTTCGATCCATCCATATGGGAAAGCAGTCCGGGTGTTTATTGGAGTGTCGTGGGCATGCGTCTTCTCCGGATGACCGTGGCTGTGGCCTTTGCGGAGGAACTGTTCTGGCGCGGCTTCCTTTGGCGCATCGTCTCGGATCCCTATCGTGACTTTCACAAGGTGCCGTTCGCGCAGCCGTCGTGGAAGGCGCTGGGTGCCGTGGTGCTGCTTTTTACCTTTTCGCACGACAAGCCTGACTGGTTCGCGGCGGTCATCTACGGCCTCATCATCAGCGGACTCTATCGCATGACGAAAAGCGTGGGCGCCTGTGTGATCGCACACGCCGTGTCCAATCTCGTGCTCGGAATCTATGTGATGAAGACCCGGCAGTGGGGTTTCTGGTAAGGGCGTTCGCCCTTTATCCGATTCTCGGCACCTGCGGTTTTGGTGCGCCTTTGGGCTGCTTCTGCCCCGGCTTCCGCGGAGATTGCGGTTTTCCGGGAGGAGGGGCCGGAGGCGGTTCCTGCGGGGGAGGGACGGACTCGGTGGTGTCCGGAGTGGCGGGTGTTCCCTCCTCCACCACGACGGGCTTTTTACGGACGGTGGCCGCCCAGATGGCATTGGTGCGTCTGCCCGGTCCGGTTTCACCTCCGGGAATGATGACCTGGCTTTCCCAGTTCACGGCTTGATTTGTTAGGGGGACTTCGCCGGGGAAGTTGCCGAGGTGGTTCCACTCACCGATAGCCGCATCGTAGGCCAGCACAGTGCGGGGATAGCCGGGGAAATTCTCAAGGAGTTGAACTTCATACTTTTTCCGGCGTTCGCGGTCGGCGTCGTCGAGCTCCTTCAGATCGCGACCATTGCGTTCCAGCAGCCGGGTGATGTCCTCATCCATCCCGCCGACGACGACAAAGTGATGCGGAGGTACATGAAAGGCGGCTGTTGCCATGACATAACCCGGATGGCCTTTGCGGTCCACGACATCGCCCAGCAAACTCCAGTCTTTCTTCACCGGATTGAACTTGTGAAGGTCGATCAGGAAATCCGGTTCGCTGCCGGGATCGCGCCCGCCGCAGAGGTAGAGGTTTTCAGCGGTTCCCTCCAGACTGGCGGCGGCGACGGGAAAAATGCGCGCGGGTCCATCCCAGGGCGGCAGCGCTTTCCAAACGAAGGCCGCAGGGTCATTTCGTTTGGTCAGGTCGAGAGCGTAAAAGGAATTCGTGGCTTTGTTAGGCTCAAGCTGGCTGGTGCCTCCGATCACATAGACGACGTTCTTCAGAAGTACGGCGCTGTGGCACGCGAGGGGCTTCGGAAGTTTGGGAAACGCCGTCGTTTCCACTTTGCGCGCCTCCTTGTTCCACGAGAGAAGGAAGCAGTCGTCA
>DATAIE010000389.1:0-3024 GCA_036262875.1 Verrucomicrobiales bacterium | reverse complement strand
CGTGCTCGATCCCGGAATTGACTTCGCCAAGCAGCGTCCTGACAATTTGAGCATCCTCAAAAATTTCGATGAGCTTCACCGTTTCGGACGTCCGGTGCTGTTGCCGGTGAGCCGCAAGACAGTCATCGGCGAGGTGCTCGGCCTGTCCGATCCGCTGGAGCGGGATGCCGGCACGGTGGCGTGTATCGCTGCCGGACAGAGACGGGGAGCGAACCTTTTCCGGGTTCATAATGTCGAAGCCGCTGTGCGCTCGGTTCGAGTGATCGAGGCCGTGCTGATGCGGGAGGAAACCGGCGTCAGTTGAGCCCGGCGGTCCGCATGCCTCACGCCATGGACGCCAGCAGTGCCTGCTCCTGTTCGGCCCAGAGCGGGTAAAGGTGCAGTGCACCGGCCCGCGCCAGTCGAGGCAGAGCCAGAATACGGACTCCGGGCGGCATCCGTTTGGCCGGTCCGCTCCAGAGGCTCTCCGCCGGCAGCAGGTGAAGGGCTGAGTCATTCACCAGGGCGCCAATGCCGTGGCTCGTGGCGAGAAGGCCGGTCAGCGGGAGCATGGCTGCGGCGATAGTGCGCCATGAATCGATGACCGTGCTGCGGCGGTGCCATGCAAAGGCCTCCATAGCCGCAGGCGCGAGAGTCCTGCCCTGAGAACGGCAGAATCCGTTGTCATGCTCCGCCAGTGCTTCGAACAGAAACTGCGGCGAATCCAGAACGAGCGTGTTGGCATCGATGAAAACGCTCTCTTCAAACGGCGACCATTCGAGTGCATGGAGCCGGTTCAGGTCTTCGGGATAGTTTTCCGAAACGCATGGAACGTTGCGGAACTCCACGTTCAATTTCAGACAGGCAAGGCGGAGCGAGGGATTCTCGTCTCCGGCGCAGAGGACACACACTGCTCCGCTCCAGTGCCGTCTCAGGGAACTCAGAGAAACCAGAAGCGCTTCCACATCATGTTCACCCATGCTGACGTAGATCACTCCCTGCCGGGGAAGGGATGAGAGCGGCTGCCGGAACCGTTCCGCGGCGAATTGAGCGGGTTCGCCCAGATGCCGTATCCACTGCCTGTCAGGGAATGTTTCGTCCGGCGGACCGAGAAGCAAATGCACCACCCGGGACGGTCCTGGCAGGTCCCGCGGGTCGTAGAAACCGCCGACGATGGAACCGCCGGGTTTAAGTTTGGGAAGCCATGCCGGCAGGAAATTCAGCAGAAAGTCATACTCCGGTTCCGCCGTGAGCCAGATCACATCGAGGCTTCCGTCCGCGATGGTCGCGAGCGTTTCGTCAGAGTGTTCCAGTGGCGGGGTGATATTGGTGAGCCCCTTCGTTTCCGAGGTATAGCGCCGGGCGAGCAGTTCGAGGTCGATGGCCAGGGCGGGCGAAGGAGAACTTACCAGCAGCCCCCAGTGATCGATAACCACGACCGATGCGAAGCTCCTCGCCAGCGTGCGGGTGAGATCGCCGCGATAACATCCGATCTGAACGGCAGTGGTGCGCGGTCCGCCCAGCATGGCTGCGATCTTCTCCGACTGCGGCTCCGGCGGCACGGTATCGCGCAGCGTCCCCTCTTCAAAGAACGGGTCTGTGACACGTCCGCGCCAGTTTTGAGAGGCATCGCCTGCATGAAGGCATACGAATGGCAGATAGCGCCGCCGGGCGGCGGCGAAGGACTCGCTGAAGTCCACATCATAACAGGAGGCGTCATCGCTGGACTCCTCGGGATAGCGGTTTTTCTCCTGGCCGAGGTGGAAGAGATTGAAGTAGCCGATGACGAAGGTGGTGTAGATCAGATTGTCCGCCCACGGCTCGCAGGCGGCGAGGGTCTGGAAGTCGTGTATCGTTTGGCAGATGCGGCGGCCGCCCAGTCCATAGAGGCAGGCGGGATCCAGATGCTGTGCGTCGAGCCGGCTGCGGAAATCGTGAGGGAGAAGAATATCGCTGTCCATCACCGCGACCCATGCGTCCTGATCGAGCGCTGCGAGGCCTTCGTTCAAGGCAGCCGCTTTGTGAAAGACTGCGCCGTTTTCGTAGAGTCGTTTGGAGAGCAGGATCTCCATGCCCCAGCGCCGGCACACCTCCTGGGTGCGGGTATCTTTTTCATCGGTAACGATGAGCCAGCGGTCAAAGTGCCGGATGTTGGGCGCAATGCACTCGAGATAGTCCGCATAATTGACGGAAACCGTGAGTGCCTGGATCTTCCGCCGCAGCGGGGTATCGTTGCGGTTACCAGTCATAGTTCCAGCGGGATTCGTTGACGCGGAGATTGGGGCGGGCCAGCGGGCGGCCCCGCACCCAGCCGCAGCCATAGGGCCCTGCGCAGTTGGCCCGCTTGTCTGAGGGCCAGGGGTCCACGGCATAGATTTCACGCGCATCGGAAAGCCAGGCTGCCCACCATTCCGACGGGTGACACACGGAAAGCACGATGCGTTTAAACATGCGCAGCCAGTTCCATGAGGAGAAGCTGTCGATATTGATCACCGTTGGATGGAAGCGTTCCAGATCTCCCGCGACCGGGCCCAGCATCCCGTCTGTCAGGACGACGAGGCGCTTGAAGGAAAGACGCTCCAGCAGGCGCACCAGGCTGTTCGTGGAGGGCACGGGCCGGTTTTTCCACGCCGGAGCGCTGCCGGAGTGAATGCCGGGCTCATCCCAGGATTCGGGCCGGCGGTGACGGATGCAGACAGCGAGATCATCATCGTCCACCTGCTGCGGAGGCGGATCAATGGCCAGCCAGCGGCGGATGCTCTCCTCATGCCCGCGATAATATTCCCAGCGGTGGAACCAGCCATACAGGACCATCCGGGCTCTGACCGGCGTCGTCAGAGCCTCGCCCCGCAGGAGCATGCCCAGTTGCCTTTCCTCGACGGCCATGCCGGACCACGACTGAAACGGTGAAAGAAACCTGCGCCCCTTCACCGGTTCCGCCGTTCCTGGAAACCGCGGCAGCGGCAGCGCCACCAGTTCGCAGCCCCACCGCTCTGCCAACAGGCGCCCAAAACAATACTGGAACAGATTGTCTCCAAATCCGCC
>DATAIE010000388.1:0-5659 GCA_036262875.1 Verrucomicrobiales bacterium | reverse complement strand
ATCGTGCTGCACACGAAATTTCTGCGCCCTCCCCGGCTTTCCTCCTGTTTCGCCGGACGCGGCACAGGACACCAGCAACAAAGGAACGAACAGCAGCGCTAACAAAAGAGTCCTGGGCATGGAGTGAATGGGAGGGACCATGCGATGCACGGGAACCGCCGCGGGAGCAAGGGACCGGATGGCACCGCTCCTGCATATCGCGGGCACGTTATTCTTAACGGATCGGTCATGATTCCATGGCAATGTCGGCTCGACAACGTCTTGCCCCGGGTGTTACAAAATCGCCTACCCCACAATGATGTCTGCGCGTTTTTTTTCCCTCCTGCCCCTCGCAGTTTGTTCGCTGACACCCCTGGCCACAGCGGCTCCGGTTATCCTCAGCGGCACGCATTTGCCAGCCCTTCCGGCCGCCGGAGACAGCGTGACTGTCTCCGCGGAAATCACCGGAGCGGCACAGGCCACGCTGCGCTGGAGAGTGGACGGAGCGGCGGTGTTCAATCAAGTGCCCATGTCCGCTGCGGGCAATACATGGACGGGCTCTCTTCCTCCGCAGTCTGCAGGCGCCGTGGTGGAATTCTCCGTACAGGCGACAGGAGGAGGGACGGCGACATGGCCGTCCGCCACACAAAATGCGCTCCTGCGCGTGGAGGATATCACAATCCCATCTACCTGGACGGCGGGTGCCGCCCCCCTGTGGAGGCTGCTCACCACTGCCGCCGCAGCAGCACCTCTTTCCGCCGGAACAGAGGTAACGGGTACGGTAATCATTCACGACGGCTCGGGCGTGACCGTGCGTCAGGCCTGTACATTCAAACAGCGTGAGGCCTCACCAAAAACGCTGACCGTTCGCTTTCCCTCCGGCGGCGCGTGGGAGGGCCGGCAATCGGTGACGCTGAGCGCTGACCGTCCGCATTGCCAGGCTCTGGGAGCAGCCATCTTCCGGCGCGCCGGGTTGCCGGTGGCGGGTGTGGAAACCGTGGAGGTGCGGCTGAATGGAACGAATGCCGCCGCGTCCGGCGCACCGTCCTATGGAAGATTCGCACTCATCGAGCCGCTGGATGCACAGTGGGCGGCACGCCAGTTCCCTTCCGGAGCCGGCGGCAATCTATATCTCATGGACGACACCGGTGCGGGTTCGCATGGGGCTCTCGCCTACGAATCACCCGCCACGCCTGCCAACTACGCCGACACTTATTTCAAGCTCGCGGGAGCGCTGCCGGATGACTATGCGGATGTCATCGCCCTGACAAATGCACTCAGCAATGCCCCGCAGGCCAGCTACCGCCAGGAGACCGGCCAGCGGGTCGACCTTTCTGAATGGCTGCGTTATCTGGCGCTCGACTCCCTCATTGGAAACGGCGAGCCCGGCCTGCAGACGGGACGCGGCACGGACGCGGCGCTTTATCATCTTCCATCGAATGACCGTCTGCTCCTGGTGCCTTACGAACTGCGCTCCGTCATGGGACTCGGAGGCGGCACAGGAACGGCCACCCGCAGTCTTTTCAGCAGTGATGCCACCGCCGGGCTCACACGCCTGATGACTCATCCGGACATCCTGCCGGAATACACGGCAGGGGTGAAGGAACTGCTCGATACCGTATTTACTGCGGATACACTCAATCCACTTCTCACCGCCGTTATGGGCGGCTGGGTGCCATCTTCGGAAATCACGGCCGCCCAGCAGTTCATCACGGACCGACGCACCGCCGCCCTCGCACAACTGCCGTCTGTTTACGGTCCGCTGGTTGTCACCGGCGAAGCCGCCGCCGTGGAAACCATTGCCCAAACCGCCACCGGCACGCTGACATTGAGCGGCACATTTCCCGTCGCAGAGGTGCGCTCCATCCTCGTCAACGGCCAGCCGGCCACCATGAACTTCCGCACCGCCGGACCTAACGCAGCGGGCACATGGACCTATACCGCCACCGCTGCCTCCGGCGCGCTCAGCCGCGGGATGAATTCCTTCCTCGTGGAGTTCTTCAGCGGCACGGGCGGGACCGGCACGGTGCTGCATTCACTCACGGGAAGCGGCTACTACTCCGGCGGCGGTACAACGGTCACCACCATAACGGCACCGCCCATTGTCACGGACACGCTGGCTGCCCCGGGCGGCGTTCCTCCCGCAGCGGCTCCGGCCAATTCCGGGCCATGGCGCTATCTGGCAGCGGCGGCTCCGGCAGGCTGGCAGAATGAGGGCTTCAATGACGCCTCGTGGACCGAGGGCACGCCGCACTTCGGTGTTGGGGAGTCGGACCAGCGCACGACGGTTCCCTTTCCCGCAGGCCGCGCCACATGGTACTTTCGCCGCACGTTCAATGTGGACGCCTCCAACCGCGCGCTCTACACCGCCCTGACTCTCCGTATGGTGTATGACGACGGGGCCATCGTTTACCTCAACGGCCAGGAAGTGACACGGAAGAATGTTCCCGCCACGGGCGTGACGGATGCAACTCCCGCCAGCGCCAAACGCAGCAACTCCGCAGAGAATACATTTGAGTCCATCCCGCTCACCGCCTCCCTGGGGGCTTTGCACGCGGGCGTGAATACGCTGGCAGTGGAAATCCATAACTTCCCCGATGCGGACAACGACCTCAGCTTCGATGCTGAACTTACCGGCACGCGGCCCGCTTCCGATGGCGTCCACTGGACCGCCGCGGGCAGCCCGTATCTCGTGACCGCAAGTCTCACCGTGCCTGCGGGGGTCAAGCTGTTCATCGAGCCAGGGGCCAGCGTTTTCGTTTCGCCCGGACGGCAACTGGTCGTCAAAGGCGTCATCCGCATCGCCGGCACGCCGTATGCCCGTGTGCGTCTCTCGCATGTCCCCGGGGCCACTCCCGTGGATGACGCCGACCTTCCGGGTACTCAGATCGGGCCGCCGAAGTGGGAGGGCATTCTCATCGAGAATTCCCTCTCGCCGGATAATCTCATCGCATATGCAGACTTCATCAACGCGCAGGCGAAAGACAATCCCGGTGCCAGCGTGGGCCTCGTGAAGGCCGCCTGCGTCATCGATCACTGCACCTTTATGGGCTCGAAGTTCCACGCCATCCGCGGCGAGAATATGTCCATCACCGTCCAGGACTGTCACTTCTTTAACAGCTACCTGCCGGGGGAAAACCCGCTCACACTGGGGCTCGATAACAAGAGCGAATACGTCCAATTGAACGGCGAACCGACCTCCGGTGCCGGTTTCCTTGGCCGCTGGCCGATCGGCGGCGTTATCCGCATTTACCGGAATACCTTCGGAGCTCTTCCCGGCCACAACGATCTCCTCGATGTCATTTCCGGAACGGCGGGCGTCACTCCCATCCTCGACTGTCAGGACAACATTTTCCTCGGCCCCACCGGCGACGAGAGCATCGACATGGACGGCGATGCCTATGTAGCCGGCAACTTCTTCTCCAATGTGAAGAAGGATCAGTACACTGAAGACAAGGGCTACGCGAATGCCCTCTCCTCAAACAACGGTGATGCGGAAACCACCGTAGTGATGACCCGGAACGTTTTCACGCGGGTGGATCATCCGGTGAACATCAAGGACGCCACGGCGGTGTTCTTCGAGCACAATACCGTGGCGAATCAGAACTCGGACTATCTGTTTCAGTCCGGTGCCTTCAGCCAGACGGTGAAGACGGCGGCGGTGAATTTTACCGTTCCCGAAGACACCGCCGACCCGGGAGACGGCGCCTACATCGGATATAACATTTTCTATGGAGCGTCGAGTCCTGCGGGAGGATATCCCCGCATTATGAGCTGGGCGGATACCGGGGGCGGAGCGAGCTTCGTGACCAAAGTCGAGATGACGGCAAACTTCGTCGACCCCGCCATCCAGGACCCGGTCATAGGAGTCAAGCATCCGCAAAATGTGCTCGATCCCGTCTGGCAGGGTGTGACGGGAAATCCGCTGTTTCAGGATCCCGCAGCAGATGATTATTCACTGAAGGAAAACTCGCCCGCCCGCGGCACTGCGCCGCACGGACTGGACTACGGTGCCTCGGTGCCAAAGGGCTGCTATCTTGGGAATCTGCCGGCGATTGTCACTCCCCTGACGACTGCCAGCATCCTCGTGGGCGGGCCAGGCATCTTTTCCTTCAAGTGGCGTCTCGACAGCGGCGCCTGGAGCGCGCCGGTGGTCATCTCACCGCTCACGTTTTCGAGAACGCTGCCGGTGGTGCGCACGGCAAACGTGGCGCTCACCGCCCTGGCCGCCGGGCTTCATCAGTTCGAGGTGGTGGGCATGGACTTCGCGGGCAACTGGACACCGGACAGTGAGGCCACCCGTGCCATATGGACCGTGGACACGAGCACGCCGCTGCTGTTGCTGAATGAAGTGCAGGCGGGAGCCGGAGGCGGCATCGAAATCTACAATGCCGGAGCCTCGACACTGCCGCTCACCGGATGGAGTCTCACCGACAACCCCGCCCTGCCTAACAAATACCCGCTCACCGGGCAACTCGCCGCGGGCGCCTGGCTCACGCTGCCGGCTTCGCAGTCAGGCATCAACCTTTCCGCCGCGGGCGGCTCGGCTTATCTCTATCAAAGCGGCACACAGCGGGATGTTATCGCCTTTGGCCCTCAAGTAACAAGCTACAGTCTGGGACGGGCCGGTCGTGAACGTCAGTGGCTTCCGGGCAATCCCACACCGAATGCCGGGAACACCGTTTCCGGCACGGGCTCTCCGCAACTGGTGCGCTTCAGCGAATGGATCACCGGCAGCGGCGGGTGGGTGGAGTTGGTCAACACGGATACGCTTCCTGTAATGCTGGACGGATTGCATCTGACCACCAACGTGGCGGGTTCCCCCGGCGCTTACGTCTTCCCGCCGCACAGTCTGATCGCAGCCGGAGGTTACCTCGTGCTGACCGCTCCGGGGCAACTGCCCTTTACCCTCGACCCGCGCGACGGGGCGCTCACTCTTTCGGACGATGCCGGCATCATCGACAGCGTGCCCCTCTCCCGCGCCGCTCCCGGCAGCAGCGAAGGCCGCACCGCCGGTGGCCAGATCACTGCCTTCCCGCGCCCCACTCCTGGCGCTGCTAACAATACAAGCGCCCCGGCGACCTTCGCCGCATGGATGAGCCTCTACGGCGTCGCGGCGGGCGCAGACACGGACTCCGACGGCCTCGCCTCACTCGCCGAATACGCCCTCGGAACGGACCCGCTCAATGCCCGTTCCTCCCGCCGCGAAGATCTCCTGCCCCGCAGCGGACGCGATCCCGACGGCTCTATCCGCTTCACCTTCGCCCTCCCCTCCAGCAACGGATCCACCGGTCGCCCGGATGTCCTCGTCACCGTAGAATCCGCCGCCAATCCCGCCACCGGTCCATGGACGGCGATCGCCTCCAAAGCCGGCACCGCCGCCTGGTCAAGCAACGCCGTGACCACCGGGACCCCGGAAGGCGGCAGCGTTCCCGTCAGCGTGCGCATCGTCCCCCCGCCCGCGGGGAACCTGTTCATCCGGCTGAAGTTCGCGGGAATGTGAGGTCCGCAGCGAAGAGGTCAATCCTAACATTTTCTCCGGTGGCGGAGAAGCAGCGGAGAGGCTCCCAGCAGGAGAGCCGGAAGCGCGGGTTCGGGGACTGTCGCGGTGCCAGTCAGGCTGCCGGTGAAATGCACCGTTCCGGGAGTGCCTCCAAAATTCGTGATGAACGTGTAGTCG
>DATAIE010000387.1:0-1911 GCA_036262875.1 Verrucomicrobiales bacterium | reverse complement strand
GCGTCAGCCGTTCCTCCCGGGCATAAATATCAAAAGGGGACGGGACCGTGATCGTCCCGGAAAGGTCCTCGTCCGGCTTGGTTTCGAATGCCTCGCGCATCAATGTCCTGCGCTCCAGTTTCCACCTGGAAAGCTCTTCTTTCCATTTGCGGATCGACTCCTTGTCTGTCGCCTCCGTTTCCGGTCTTGGCACCAGAATCGTGTACTCTGTAAAGGCCCGGGCAATGTTGAACAGTTGTTCAGAGGAGGTCCGCCGGAATGTGGCCGTAAGGCAGGTAATAAGGGCTTTGAAAGCCGACCAGGAGGGAGACTCGTCCTTGAAGTAGGGCACCTTCAACAGCCGGAACAGCCGGTAGCGCCGCCACGCCAGAAAGACCGCAAGCAGGAGCAGCGCGACGGGCACGATGATGTGCCACGGCCAGCGTTTGATCATTTCGTAAGGGCCCTTCGCCAGTTCCTCATCCGTTGCGGCCGGAATCAGCACATAAAAATCAATAAACATCGTGCAGGCATTTCTCTTAAGAGCGGTCGATCGGGCAACGGAGAGCAGTTTACAGGCCGACCTCGCAGGAGCTTGTCAAACCCGGATTCGACACGATTGCGGAGCGCTCTTGCTCCGCCGGAACTATCCCGCCAGCACCTCGCCAAACGCGGTGATGATGCGGTCGACGTCCTCTTCCCCAATATCGAGATGGGTCACCAGCCGGAGGGGATTGCCCGGCAAAATCAAAATACCGCGCTCCGCGAGTTTCGAGGCGAGTCCTTTCGGATCCACCCCGGAAAGCTCCACAAAGACCATGTTCGTTTGCACGGGATCGACCGTCACCCTTTCCCCTCCCGCCGCCGCGATTCCTTTGGCGAGGCGGAGCGCCCGGGCATGATCCTCCGCGAGACGCTCGACATTGTTAGTTAGAGCAAAGATCCCGGCGGCTGCCAGAATGCCTGTCTGCCGCATGCCGCCTCCCACCATCTTCCGCCAGCGGCGCGCTCCCCGGATGAACTCCCGGCTGCCCGCCAGAAGGGATCCCGCCGGAGAGCCGAGCCCCTTGGACAGACAAACGGAGACGCTGTCAAACGGCCTGGCGAGTTCCGCCGCCGGACGTTTTTGTTTCACCACCGCATTGAAAAGGCGCGCGCCGTCCAGGTGTAGCCGAAGCCCGCGACGGTCCGCCAGCGCACGGGCCTGCTCCGGATAACCCGCGGGCAGCACGCGGCCCGTGATCGTGTTCTCCAGGCAAAGGAGCCGTGTGCGGGCAAAGTGGCTGTCATCTGGTTTGATGAGCGATTCCACCTTCGCCAGATCGAGCGTGCCGTCCGGCAGGCAGTCCAGCGGCTGTGGTTGAATCCCGCCCAGCGCCGCTCCGCCCCCGCCTTCGTGGATGTAGGTATGCCCCTGCTGGGCGACGATGTATTCATCCCCGCGCCCGCAGTGGGTGAGCAGCGCAATCAAATTTGCCTGGGTACCGCTGGCGGTAAACACCGCCGCCTCCTGCCCCAGCATCTCCGCCGCCATCGCCTCCAGCCGGTTCACCGTGGGATCGTCGCCAAAAACATCATCCCCCACCTCCGCCGACGCCATGGCGCTGCGCATCGCAGCACAGGGCCGCGTCACGGTGTCACTTCGCAGGTCAAGGAGCTTCACTAGGGCAGGCGGAAAACGGACGGCATCACTCTGCGGGCGGACCTTCCTCTTCCGGCGGAAACGGCGAACCGCGCTCCTCCATACGCTGCAGCAGCGCGCTCATGTCCTCGGCTTCGTCCCACACCGGTTTCGTCACATAGACAGGAGCCCGCCCCGCCACCGCGAGGGCGATGCTGTCGCTCGGACGCGCATCGATCTCCACGATCTTCCGCTCGTAGAGTTCATTCTCCGCCACGATGACGAGCCGCGCGTAATACACACCCGACTTG
>DATAIE010000386.1:0-6616 GCA_036262875.1 Verrucomicrobiales bacterium | reverse complement strand
TCCATCGCTCCGCGGCTGCCGTGGGCAATGAGGGCTCGGCTTTCTTCGCCGGTCGCCAGCGTGTATCCATTCAAAGTGGATTCCGGTGCGCCCGCAAACTGCTCCAGCAAATGGGCCACATGTCCGAGCATGCGGCGGATGAAGGCGGCGTCGAAGCGTGACACATCGAATGCACAATGCAGCCGCAGCCTTTCCCCTCCGTAGACCTGAAGCGTCAGGGGCACTGTCGTCAACTCACGCAGGTCAAATTGCCGGTGCGTCCACCCTGGCTGGAGACGGTGCAGCGCCTCTGTGAAATCCGCGTGCTCGAAAACGACGAGGTGATTGAAAAGCGGCCGGTCTCCCGGCAGCCCGGCCATCCGGCGGATCAGCGGCAGCGGGGTCAGTTCGTGGGCGCGCATTTCCGTCCAGGTCCGGCGCAGCGACTGCAGCCACGGGATGAGCGGCTGATCTCCCGGCACCTCCGTTTGAAACGGAACGGTATTGATCAGCAGCCCGACCAAATTCTCAGCATCATCGCAGGGCACGTGACGGCAGGCCCGCGTCGCGCCAAAGATCACTTTTTCCTCACCGTTATACCGGCTTATCAAAAGCGCCCAGGCACCCTGGACGAGAGTATTCATCGTCACCCCCGCCCGCTGCGCCAGGGCTTGCAGACTGACCGTCGTTTCCGGCGTCAGGCGCAGGTCCTCCTCCGATTGGGCGGAAGCCGCCGCCGGTAGCCCCAGCCCGTCGATGACCACAGCCGAAGGCCCGTAACTGCCCGCGAGATGCGCCTTCCAGAACGCCTCCGACTTCGAATGATCCAGCGCGGCCTGCCATGTCAGATAAGCAGGCAGACGATCTTCCCCGCCATCGTGACAGGGAGCGCCTTCATAGTCTGAAAAGACCTCGTGCAGGATGCGGGTGATGGAGCGTCCGTCGAGCAGCAGGTGGTGGAAAGTCCACACCAGCCGCCAATCGTCCTCCGCCATGCACAGCAGCGTGAGACGCATCAAAGGCGCCGTGCCGAGACCGAAGTTTGCATAGCGGTCGGTATGCAGAAATGCGGTAAAATCCTCCTTACTGTGTCCGCGGAAATCCCGCTCCTCCCATCGCAGGGTGATGTGTGGCTTCACCGTCTGGACCGGCACTTCACCGGACCAGTCATAAGACACGCGAAGAGCCGGATGCCTCGCCACCGCATTCTCCCACGCGGCACGCAGGCGGGACACATCGAGCTTCTCCGGCAGCGTACAGATCATCTGCTCCACGTCCGCGCCGGAGTGGGGATGCTGCAGCCAGTGCGAGAGCATCCCCTGCTGCAGCGGGGTCAAAGGAAGAGAATCCGGAGCATTCGCAGGCATGATCACAGAGAGGAAATGTCCTTGCGGCGGTCGCGCAGCGCGGGGAATCCGGCACGCCATTCCGCCACCGTGCCGGGATGGAGTTCCGCCTTGATGAAGCCGGGGCTTTCGCCGGCCTCCGACAGCACTTCCGCCTGCGGCCCGAGAATGGCGCTGCCGCCGGCATAGTGAAAGTCCGGGTCCGTCCCCGCGCGGTTCACGCCGATGAGTCCGGCCTGGTTTTCGATGGCCCGGGCGCGGAGCAGCGTGCTCCAGTGATGGTGACGCCGGTCCGGCCAGTTTGCCACCACTGCGAAGAGGCTGGCTCCCCGGTCCGCAGCGATGCGGAAGATTTCCGGGAACCGGAGATCATAACAAATGAACGGCGCGACGGTGAATCCTCCCCACTCGAACGTGACCACACGGTCGCCGGCAGGATAGGCTTCCCCTTCCCCGGCCATACTG
The DNA here is from genome assembly GCA_036262875.1 of Verrucomicrobiales bacterium. Taxonomy (GTDB): domain Bacteria; phylum Verrucomicrobiota; class Verrucomicrobiia; order Verrucomicrobiales; family V1-33; genus V1-33. Next base: position 4,826 of record DATAIE010000386.1, on the reverse strand, counting down.
AACGGCTGCAGCTTCCGGTATCGCGCCAGTTCCTTACCGTCGGGACCATAGGTCACCGAGACATTGGCTCCGCATCCATCCTGACGTGTGGCCAGACCCGCCATGAGGGCAATGCCATACTGCCTGGCCAGTCCGGCAAGGAAGGCCTCGGATGCGGCCACATCGACAGTCGCCGCGTCCACATCCTGACTGAATCCACTGGCGAACATCTCCGGCAGGACCACCAGCGCGCCCGGCACCGGATTCGCCAGCTCAAGCAATGCGGCCACCTGGGAATGATTCCCGGTCCGGTCGAGCCATGCGATGTCGGTCTGGAGTCCGATCAGTTCCATCCGTGGAATGATGCAAAAAAGTTGAATGAGTGTGAAGAATATGGATAATGCATAAATCCATAACTGCAAGAGTGAATAAAATTCTAAGAATAACTAAGCAACCTCTAGTAAGATTCCCGAGGGCGGTCCTTTCCTGAACGGAACCGTGAAATGCTAACTAACTTAAAGTAATTGCGTTCAAACATTGTAATTATAATTCTTGTGGACAACGCTACAATTCATGACTAAGTTTAGACGCAACGATAAGAATTTCTCTCATTTTTTAAAATGAACCCTGCCGCCGACCTTCAAGCATGGGCCCGTTTCAAAACGGGACTTCGAGGGTGGCCTTTGTTCCTTTTGCTCGCGGTCTCCGCACAGGCCCAGGTTCAAACTCCGCAGTACGGCCCCCTCCGTTTTGGCCAAAAGCGGCTTTCGGATACCACGAGGGTCCCCATCCGAGGGGAATATGAGCCTCCCCAGCCGGCGGGACCGGTAAGCCTCACCACGGAACTCCAGCCCAGCGAGGTGAGCACCCCGCTCATGCCGGAGGGAATGGAAAACATGCCCGCCGAGCCGGAGCCGGTCATTCAGACGCGCAAGCGCTGGACCTTCTCCATCGATGTCCGGTCCATCTATGACGACAACATTTTCCTGAGCAGCAAAGGCAGGGAGAAGAGCGACTTCGTGTTCCTGTTCACTCCATCGGTGACCTTCCGCTCGGGTGACACCGCAACGAAACGCGACAGTTATGTGATCGCCAGTTATACGCCGTCCGCCAGTTTCTTTGCGAGCGACAGCGGTGAGAACAGCGTGGACCACACGGTGCGGCTCGATATGCAGAAGCGGTTTGGAAAACTCGCCGTGGGGCTGGAGGGAAGGTATCAGCGCCTTTCCGGAGCGACTCCTGAACTGAGTGACCGGGTGGACCGCGACGAGACGGGGGCAAAACTGCGGCTTCGTTACGATCTCAGCGCACGCACCAACATCGAAACCAGCGCCGGCTACAGTGCCGTGAAATACCGCGAGTCCGGTCTCGACGACTATCATGAATGGGTCAGCGAGACCTTCGTGGGCTATGAGTTGAGCGGCCGGACACGCATCGCCGCAGGCGGTGCCGCGGGGCGATTGGACGTGGATGGCGGCAAACCGCAGGACTATCAGCGCGCGCTGGTCAGAGTGACCACTGACCCGAAAGGCAAACTCACGGTCGATGCCAAAGCCGGCGTGGAATTCCGCAAAACGGGCGCGGGTCGCGAGACGACTCCTGTCTTCAATGTCTCCGCCGAGTACCGGCCCACCGGGCGCACCACGGCCGGTGTCAGTGTCTACCGTGAAGTCACCGCCAGCGGTTCTGTCGAGAACGAAAATCTGACCCGCACGGGAGCGACGCTGCGGGTGATGCAAAAGCTCGGCAGCCGCTTCACCGCCGGTCTCGAAGCCGGATACGAAAAAATGGAATACGCCAGCACCGAAGCCGGAGTGGCCGGGAGCGGACGCGAGGATGAATACTACTTCCTGCGCCCCAGCCTGCGATACGACTTCAGCGAAAACCGGCGCGCAGAGATCTACTACAGCCTGCGCCGCGACAATTCCACGATCGGCGACTTCGACTTCGCCGCCAATCAGGCCGGTCTCGCGATCGGCTTCGATTTCTAATTTTCCACCCTCCGCGGACCTCAACCCGTGACCCACCCAATGAACATCCCGAAACTCATCGCCGTCATTCTCTGCGGCGTCGCGACCCTCACCGCCGCCCGCGCGCAGGAAGTGCGCAAGGCGGTGGCCGTTCCCCAGGAATCCGCCTCCTCCGCCTATCGCCTCCGCGCCGGTGACACGGTGGAGATCCGCATCCTCCGCCACGATGAACTCAGCATCCGCGGCCCCATCGGGGCCGACGGCAATATCACGCTGCTCCTCATCGGCAGCGTGCCGGTGGCCGGCATGACGCCGGTGCAGGCGCGGGCGCGCATCGAGTCTCTGTATGCCGACGGGTGGCTGAAGAAGCCCCAGGCCTCCGTGAACATCGCGGAGTATTGCCGCTCCTCCTTCACGGTCTCCGGCCAGGTCAACCGGCCCGGCAGCTTCACCCTGCCGCGGAACCGCAGCGTCACCCTGCTGGAGGCCATCGGCACCGCGGGACACTTCAACACGCGGGCCAACCAGCGCAACGTGCTGCTCAAGCGCGGCGGGAAAACCTACGAGGTGAACGTGAAGCAGATTCTCAAGAATCCCCAGTCCGATATTCCGCTGCGCGACGGCGACATCGTGTGGGTCAAGGAAGCCATCCTCTAACCGTTTTTCCCCCATGTCTCTCTACGAAGAAAAATCCGGAGGCACTCCGGCCCATGCGGAAAACCGGAATACGGAACTCGGCCCGGCCATGCCCGCATATCAAATGCAACTTCTGTCCGCGCTGATCGACCGTCCGGCGGAGGAGCCCGCTTCCATCGACTTCGGAATCTTTGGCCGTGCGCTGCGGCGTTTCTGGCCGGTGCTGGTCGTGTGCATTGCGCTGTGCCTCGGTGCCGCGTGGTACTATCTGAAACACACGCCGACTCTCTACGTCGCACTCGGTGAAATCGGTGTGGGCCAGGAACGGAAGGAACTCATTTCCTCCAACGGTGCCCGGGAGGAGGACCTGAAATCCCTGGAGGTGCTCAAGAGCATCGAGCGTCAAATCGCCGGTCAGAACGTGCTTCTCGAAGTGGCACGCCGCTTCAATATGCACCACGACCCCGGCATCGCCGGTGCCCGCGCCGCGGAAGGCCTGCATGATGACGAAGTGGTGATGGCGCTCAGCCGCCGGGTGACCGCCAGCCTGGAGCGCGGCACGCGGAATATCGTGATCAGCGTCGAAGACACGGAACCGCAGCGCGCGAAGGATATTTGTCAGGCCATCGTGGACCTCGTGGTGCAGCGCGATCCCACGGCATCCTCCGCTCTGAAGGAAAAGGCCCTGGCCGCGCTGGAGACTCAGCTCACGGAAACGCGCAGCCGCATGGATGCCTCCCAGGCGGAAGTGAATGCCTTCCGCGCGCGGTATCCCAGCCTGCCTCTGGAGGAGACTCCCTCCGATCTCAAAACGAACTCCTTCGAAGACCGTCTCAAGGCACTTAGCACGGAGTCGGTAAAGGCCGACGAGGAAGTCGCGAGCATGCAGGTCATCGTGGACCGCATCGATGCGGCGGGCGAGAACATCAATGCGCTGCTCGCCGTGCCCGGCCTGGGCAATCAGGAAGTGGCCATCGCCCAGCGGAAGGCCATCGGTGAAGCGATGGCAAAGCTGGAGGAATCCGATCTCGGATGGAAGCATCCCACGTATCAAGCCATGCAAAAGCAGATCAATGAGCAGGCTGCCGGCCTGCGTCAGGTGCTGCTGACCGGAGCGAACGTGGAGCGCGCCCGTTTCGAAAAAGCGAAGACCAATCAGGAGCGCATCCAAAAACAAATCACCTCGCTCAAGGAGCAGCAAAACAGCTTCGCCGTCGTGGCCGGTGATTTTCAGAAACTCGCCCGCGATTTGAAGTCCTCCCGCGAATCCTATTCCGCGGTGCTGAATCAACTGAACCAGGAGAAGACAAACTCCGGCTATGGCGCGAGTGCGCTCAGCGTGGTGGCCGATCCGCTTACGCCCTCGTCTCCATGGAAGCCGCGCCGGCTGCTCATTCTGGCTGCCGGCGGTGCCGCCGGTGTCACGGGCGGCCTGATGCTCATCGCACTTTTGATGCTTCTCGACCGCAGCATCCGCACACTGGCCTCCGGCGAGCGCCTCCTGCGGATGCCCGGGCTCGCAGTGGTGCCGCGGGTGAAGCTGACCGGCGGCAAAAGCTGGCTGACTTACGGCAATCAAAAAGACAGCCCTTCCGCCGAGTGTTTCCGCGGACTGCGCGCCGCCCTCGGCATGATGGGCCGGGCCAAAGCCGCGCGGAGCTTCCTCTTCACCAGCGCCCGCACGGGCGAGGGCAAGAGCTACGTCGCGCTGAACTTCGCGGCCAGCCTCGCCCAGCAGGGATACCGCACGCTAATCATCGACGCCAATCTGCGGGCACCCGTCATGGACTCCGTATTCCTCGGAGACCGTGCACCTTTCGGCCTCACGGATTATCTCTCGGGTGACTGCGCACCGGATGCCAAACTCTGCCAGCAAACAGAAGTGGCCAATCTCTTCCTGTTCTCCGCCGGCATTCCTCAGGCGCACCCCGGTGAAATCCTGAACGAACTGGCCTTCGCGCGTCTGCTCCAGGAATCGCTGAAATGGTTCCACCGCGTCGTGATCGATACACCGTCCGCCGGACAGTATGCGGATGCGCTCCCGCTGGCCCGCTACGCCGATGCCACATGCCTCGTCATCCGGCCCGGTCTTACCAAAAAGGGGGAAGCGCTGAAAACCATCAATCGCCTTGCCGCCGCCGGCGCACGCCCTGCGGGATTCGTGCTCAACGCCGCTCCGGACGAGGCCGTGAAAGAGAGCTTCGCCGGTGATATCGCTGCGCCCTTCCGCGTCCCCTCGAT
>DATAIE010000385.1:0-1786 GCA_036262875.1 Verrucomicrobiales bacterium | reverse complement strand
AGGAAGCCAGCCGGCCCGTGCTGGTGCTGGCCTGCATGTAGGTCGTATGCACGCGACCGGTGCGGCGGGACACTTCATTGGGAAGAGCGTCCACATAGGCGCTCTTGAGCTTGCTGGCCTCCCGGAACGCCAGTAGATCGGCGACGATTTTGTGTTCCGCCGCCAGTTCCGCCAGTACATCTTCGCTGGTCACATACTGGCCGGTCTTCGTTTTCTTCGGCTTCTCCACGAGCTTCATCTGATCAAAGAGAATCTGCCCCAACTGTTTCGGCGAATTCAGATTGAAGCGCGTGCCTGCGCCGGCGTAGACTGCCTCCTCCAGTTCCTGAATCTGTTTTTCAAGGAGCACGCTCGTTTCGCGCAGCACATTCACGTCAATCGTGATGCCGGCCGCCTCCATGCCTGCGAGCACCGGGAGGAGGGGGGATTCGATTTCATAGAACACACGCTCCAGTTTTTGCGTGATCAGTTGCGGCCGCAGTTTGGCGGCGAGTTGCAGGGCCATGTCCGCGCGCTCCATAGCCAGTTCTGCGTATTGCAGCGCGGAATCGTCATCGAGGCCGATGAGCATCTGTCCGCCCTTTTCCACGGCGGTCCGGTTGCCCGGCGTATAGCCGAGCAGTGCTTCGCAAAGATAGGTGAGAGTTTGGCGCTGTTCAGGATCGATGAGTCCCTGAGCCAGCATGGTGTCGAAAAAAGAAGCCTTCAATTCCGCGCCTGCCAGGATTAGCACCTGCAGAGAGTCCTTCAGATCATGCCCGGTCAGGAGCACGCCGGACAGATGGTCTGACAATTCCTTTATCAGCGTGGAGGCGTCCGCTCCTGTCAGGTAGGAGGCCTGTCCCGCGCCGGTGGCCAGCGCGATCCCCCGCACGGTCGCCTGCCGCGGGTTTCCGCTTCCCGTATCCAGATAAAATCCCGCCTCCTTTTGCTTTGCTACCTGTTTCAGGACAGCGGCGCGCTGCACGGCAGTGGAGGCGGTTTCGTAAGTGTGGGGCGTATTGGCGAGGGTCCGGAGATTCGCTGAAGCCGGGGGCTCGACCGGTGTGACGGCGGCCAGCAGGTCGTCGTCGATCACCGGCGCTGCCTCCTCCGCGCGGCGGTGAAAACCGCGGCCTGCTTTGAAATCCCCGCCAAACAACCGCTTGCCGATGGCCGTGAATTCAAACTCCACCATGAGGGCTTTCACCGCCTCATCATCCATGGGCTGATTCACCAGGTCTTTCAGGGAAACACCCACAGGGGAATCCGTCCAGATGGTCGCCAGCCGCCGGCACAACCGTGCCTGTTCGGCGTTGTTGATGACGTTCTCCTTCTGTTTCCCCTTCAGTTTATCTGTGTTGGCGAGAAGGTTTTCGACGCTGCCCCATTCTTTGATGAGCGCCTTGGCGGTCTTTTCACCGATGCCGGGAACGCCGGGAAAATTGTCCACCGAGTCGCCCCACAGTCCCAGGACATCGATCACCTGCTCCGGGCGGTCCACCTGCCACTGCGCCTGCACTTCCGGAACGCCGATGATTTCATGCTCGCTTCCCTGACGGCCCGGCTTCCAGATAAACGTGTTGGCATCCACGAGTTGAGCGAAGTCCTTGTCCGCCGTGACCATGAAGGTGGTGAATCCCTCCGCCTCCGCGGTCCGCGCCAGCGTGCCGATAATGTCGTCCGCTTCATAGCCGTCCTTCTCCAGCACTGGTATGCGAAAGGCCTCGATGATCCGCTTCATGTGCGGCAGTGCCTTGCTCAGGTCCTCCGGCATTTCATCCCGCTGGCCTTTGTAGGCGGGAAA
>DATAIE010000384.1:0-4293 GCA_036262875.1 Verrucomicrobiales bacterium | reverse complement strand
CGTGCGTATCAGAGGTGCCGAGATTGCTGTAGAGTTTCTCCACTTTATCCGCCTTGCCGTCCCCGTTCGTGTCCCGCAGCCAGAGGATATCAGGTGCCTGCGTGGCGATGACTCCGTCTTTATAAAAGACGAGACCCGTGACGAGATCGAGGCCTTCATAGAAAACCTCTTTTTTGTCCATGACGCCGTCCCCATTCGTATCGGTCAGGCGGCTGATCTTATCGAGTCCCGGGCGCAACTGCTCACCCGGCTGAGGATCGATGCCGCCGTGATCTTTCCACTCTTTGCCGCGATAGTCCGGCCTCATGCCGCGGCGGCCGTTTGGATATTCCGGAGTTTCCGCCACCCACAGGCTGCCGTCCGGAGCCCAGTCAAAGTTCATCGGTTTGGTGATGAGCGGCTCGGCGGCGACGAGGGTGAGATTGAAGTCGGGATGGATTTCCAGATTCTTGAGGGTGTCCGCGGGCTTCTGCGGACCGCCCTCGGGATATGTCAGGCTCGAGAGTTCCTCCGGCTTGCAGAATTCATCGAGGTTGGGGCGCTTGCCGGCCCACGCGATGCCGCGCATGAGAATGGCGCGGTACTGAGGCAGGGAGAACGTCTTATACTGGTGGCCGGGAATGCTGACAAAGGCGCGGTAAGGCTGCGTGGCGCCCTCTGCGGTGTGCTCATAGGTCCACATCTGCGGCTGGATGTCGTAGATGTTAGGCTTGCCCCCTGCGGCGGGTTTTCGTCCTGGAAGAACGTTGGGGGTGTATCTCGTCGCCAGCACATGGATGTCCGGCGAGAGGTCCATGTCGTAGTAAATCTCGTCGTCGAGATGGAAGTTGGAGGCGTCCTTTGTGATGGGGTGGCCGCCGCCCAGCTTTTGGTTTTCCACGTAGTAGAGATCCATGGGACCCTCGCGCCACTTGGTTTTGCCCTGCCGCCAGCAGCCGCCGATCACTTTCTTCCAGTGATCCTCCTGGAGGCTCACTGCGGCGGTGTGAATGACGACGAGGCCGCCGCCGCGTTTCAAATATTTGTCCAGCGCCTCCCACCGGCCCGGCATCCATGTGCCGCCTTCCTGCGCATACATGACGATTACGTCCGTAGCCTCCAACTGGGCGTCCGTGGGGAGTTCGACCCCACCATCCACCTTCATGCCCCGCTCAGCAAGCAGAGGCGGCCATTCTTTGGCAAAACGGGTGTGAGCGTGGACCTCTTCGCCGCGATTGGCCTGACCGCCGCGGACATAGACGCGAAGCGGATCCGCCTGCGCACTGAGCGTGAAGGCAAAGAGGGTGGAGAGAAGAGCTGCGAATCTCATAGGGTTGCGGGATAAATGGAATTTCCGGGCGGAAAGATACGGAATAGTGTGGCCGGTGTTTGCAGCGGGACAAATATGAAATCGTGTCCGCAAACCTGTCGTTTTGCGGCGTCAGCCGGCCTCCGGCGTCCTGAAATCAGGACCGTCGATAGCGGTTATACCTGCGCGGCCAGCAGGGCGCGGGCAGCCTCCTCCACACGGCTGCGCTGACTGGCAATCAGGGGGCTCAGCAGCGGCGTGATCGTCCCGGTTTCACCAATGCCGGCCAGGCTTACCGCTTCATGGAGAACCCGCACCGGATTGATTTCGTTGCGCAGATTTTCCAGCGGTTCGAAGATCCTGCGGATGCGTTCCGCCTCTTCCCAGTTTCCGGCGCGGCAGGCTTCGAGTATTGCGGCGGAAAGCCGCGGAGCGATGCAGCCGCACCCGGTGGTGAATCCTGACAGACGGCGGTCGCGGAGATGGTGAATGACGGGTTGCTCTCCCATGCCGCTCACGATCATGGAGGGATCGACCAACTGAGTCAGTTCCGTCAGGAAGGGGTCGCTGGTCTCATCGGGACGTACGATGGCATACTTGATCCATGACACGATTCCATCCTTTACCAGAGCCGCGGCGAGGGCAGGGGTCAGGTACCCGTCGGCTTTGATGTAGACTACGATGGGTTTTCCAAAAGCATCCGCGAAATGCCGCAGCCCCGTGGCCACGCCGTCCGGGGTATTCAGCCCCTGGTGGGGGAGGGCCATCGCCGTGCGAAACGGAAGGTCTTTCAATACTTCCGCCTGATCCATGCTCAGCCCGTAGGAGGGCCCGGCGGACGGTACGATTTCCGTTCCCTTTGCGGCCGTCTCCGCCAGCAGGGCCAGCACGCCTGCGTATTCGGTCATCCGGAGATGATAGAAGACGGCATTTCCGCCATAGAGCAGGACGCGAATGCCGCCGGCCTCGATATGGCGAATGATGAGTTTATTCTGCTCCGGGCAGACACGACCGCTTTCGTCGCGGGCAAGCGGAGGGACGGCGATGACAGAATCAATCATGAAGCGCTGGGCAGGCTATTTCGTGCGGAATGCTCCTGCGGGAAGTCCCTCTTTATTCATCAGATTGGGTTCGGCGAGCTGGCTGAAGGCGAAGCGTGCGGCCTTTGGCTCCGTCACTCCGGCTGCGCTCACCACCACGTCCTTGCCATCGATGGAGGCGTTTGCGGCGACGAACTTGCCGTCGGCACCGGCCACTTCGAACCAGTTTAGAGGCTTGCCATCGCGCGAGGCGAGGCCGCCTCCAACGGAATCAAACTTCAGGCGAATGCGATTTCCCTCCACTGCGTGACCGGTGAAAACCGGACCGGAATAGACCAAATCCTTGCGCCCGTAGTCTTTGGCGAGGGCAATGAGCGCGAGGCGGTGTCCCACCTCCTGTTTGTTTTTCGGGTGAATGTCATTCAATTCGCCGACGTCGTTGATCACGGCCATGCCCGTGTGTGGAATCTGTTTGGCGCTTTCCGCCTGCGCTTCCCAGAGTTCGGCGAGGGCCGTCGTATTGCGGTCCACTTCGGGGCCCTTCCTCGAATAGTTATAGGGTGCAATTTGGACGTGATAGAAGGGAAAATCGCCCTGCTTCCAGACGGCCCGCCATCCACCCACGAGCGCCTTCATACGGTCGAGATAGAGCATCCCCTCGCCATTGTTCGATTCACCCTGATACCAGACGGCGCCGCGGATGGCGTAGGGAACGATGGGGTGAATCATCGCATTGTAGAGGCCGATGAGCTTTCCGGAGCCGTGCTCCATTTTGGGGCCGTTCTCACGGATTTTTTTCGCGTTCTCCTGCTGACTGGGCACAAGATCGAATCCCTCGACGGGCGTCCACGGCTCAATGCGGCTGCCGCCCCAGGAATCGGCAATGAGGCCCACCGGCACGTTCAGTTCCCGGTGCAGTTCCCGACCCATGTAATACAGGACCGCGGAGAATTTCGGGACGCTTTTCGGCGAGCACGCCTCCCATGAGGCGGTGAGATTGTCCTTCGGCACCGGCGAAGAAACGAGCGGCACATTGAAGAGCCGGATCTTTGGAAATTCCGCGGCGGCAATCTCTTTCGGGGCATCCTTCGAGCCGCCCACGTCCATCTGCATGTTGCTCTGGCCGCTGCCGATCCATACTTCGCCCACCAGCACATCCTCCAGGATGACTTCGTTTTTGCCCTTCACGGTCATCGACTGCGGCACGGCATTGGCGGGCAGCGCCGCCAGTTTCACGGACCACTTGCCGTCCTGGCCTGCGGTTGCCTCCTGGGTCTGACCTGCGAATGTGACGGTGACTTTTTCGCCGGCCTCCGCCCAGCCCCATACAGGCACCGGCATGTCGCGCTGCAGCACCATGTGACTGCTGAGCACCGAGGGCAGGGTGACATTGGCCAGGGCGGAAACCGCTGTGAGCGGCAGGAGAAAAAGGGAGGTGAGACGCATAGCGACATCCGTTTTGCCGTGCCCGCTCCGTTCTGGCAAGGTGGATGTAAGACGCGTTCGGGGCAGGCGCCGCCTCACTCCGGCCGGGTCACCGTGACAAACAGCAGCCAGATGCGGTCCGCCTTGTTGCCTCCGGGAGCGCCGGTCCCTGTCGGCGGACTCAAGGTGCTGACGAGGGCGGGAGCGCCCAGAGTGGTGAGGACCTGCGTGTTGGCCTTTTGCGTTTCATGCACCGGCTGCATCGACTCCTCCGTGACCCCCTGCGGCACCATCGCGACGAGTTTCACGATTTCCGGGGCCACATTCAGATCGACGGTTTTGCCGTCCTCCCCGATCGTCATCTCCACCTCTGAAGTAAATCCCAGATTCCGGAAGGTGTGTGAACTGGAAGTGGTGGCGGAGTAAGGCCACGGAGGAAAAATCCGGCCGGGTCCCGCCGGCAGCGGACGCAGCGCCGCCGGGTCGGCGATGGTGAGGGTCTGGGGAATCTGCGGAGGATTGGTTTCCGTCGCGTAGGCG
>DATAIE010000383.1:0-7298 GCA_036262875.1 Verrucomicrobiales bacterium | reverse complement strand
CATTCACGGCGGCGGGCGACGGCGGCGGGCCGGCCGGGGAAAAATCCGACTGGAACTGCAGGCCCTGGATGAGCGCGCCTCCGCCGCTCACGGGCAGGAGACTGCCTTGAAAACTCCACCGGAGTTTGACCTGCGCTCCGCCGGGCTGCGTGAGTCCGTCCAGGGTGTCGCCATTCAACGCAGGCAGCGGCGTCAGCAGTGTGATCTCAGGCTGGGCCCCGGCGATATTGAACTCGATCGTGTCTTTCCCTGCGGTGCCGGCGGCATCGAGAATCGCCTGGCGCAGGGAGCCGGGACCCGCATCGTTCTGACTGGTAACCGTGAAGGTGGCAGCGGGAGCGGTCGTGGAGAGGAGCAGCCCGGCGGAGAAAATGGTCAGGGAACGGCGTAGCTTCATGGTGCGGCGTAAAGATAAAGAATGGAGTGACAAGCCGCGGAGTATTCGCCGCGGACGCAGGTTCCGGATGATGAGCGGTGAAGATTTCCGGGCGAAAAAAAAATCGAAAATCTGTTCAATCGCTCATCCGTCCTATAAGTACACGGCGAATGGAGGGGGAACCCATGCATGCCGCGCGGCTGAAATTCGTTGAATGCGAGGACGCCTTTTCCAGGGGAGGAGGCGGAAGCGGCGGCGTGCCGGAAACGCGGGGCCGGGACAGAGCACGGGACGCGCTGCTGCTCCAGCGGATCGGCGCGGGTGACGAGTCGGCGCTGGAGGCGTTTCACAAAGCGTATGCGGATGTTCTTTATGGTGTCGCTGCGCGCCTCATGCATTCCGAGCACGATGCCCGCGAGCTTCTCGTGGAGGTCTTCCTGAAAATCTGGGACCGTGCGTCCTCCTACGATCCCCGGCTGTCATCGCCTCTGACATGGGCGGTCATGCAACTCCGCAGCCTCTGCATTGACCGCATGCGGCGCATCCACCGTTATGCGGACCGCATCGACCGCGCGCGGGCCGCAGCGGAATGTCTGCCGTTTCACGGCGTGGACGGCGATGTTCGCTATCATGAACTGCGCGAGCAGGTGGAGAATGCGCTGGCGCTTCTGCCGGAAAGTGAGCGCGAGTGCGTGGTTTTGGCCGTCTTCAGCGAGATGACCCACGAGGAGGTGGCAGGCACTCTCTCCCAGCCTGCCGGGACGATTAAGAGCCGCCTGCGGCGCGGCATGGACAAACTCCGAACCCTTTTACGAGATGCCCTCCATCGATGAACAACGCGAAGCCGCCCTGGCGGGTGTGCTGACTTCCCTGCCGGCAACAGCTCCCGCGGACGCTGAGATGCGCCGGTGGGTCTATGATGCGCAGCAAACGGCGGCCTCCCTCCTGCTGGCGAGTGCTCCGGCGGTGGCGGCGCCGGAGGATTCATGGGAAGGCATTCGCTCCGCACTCGCCCTCCGGCGCCAACGGCAGGCCTTGCGCAAAAAGCTGCGCACGGCGGCAGCCTATGGCGGCTGGGCGGCGGCGGCGTGTCTCGCCGTGGCGCTGGTCATGCAGCGCGGCGGGCCGCGGTCTTCCAGAGGCGAAGACGGCCAACCAACCACTTCTGTCGTTCCTTCCAACCTGCGGCCTCCCGGCCCCCACGGGGATCGCACCTCCCCCCCTGGCGGTTTACCCGGCAATTACGGGGAAACCGCGGAGGGAACGACAGAGGGCAGGCCCCCTGGGGGACTGCACAAACAGATGCGGCCCGCGAGGGACTATCAGTTGGTGCAGTCCCTTGATCGCCTGCGTGATGAAGTGAGCCGGCTCCGCGCCGGCGATGCAGAGCGCTACGAATCCCGCAATGGCGTCGCCCGGGTGGTGGTCATGGAGCTCAATGGTCAGCCCGCCACCGGAACTCCGGCGAAGCAGCCGCGGCTCACCTCCGACAAGCTCAGCGATATCGTGGCCGCGGGGCTGTCCGGGAAGTCCGGCGAGACGCCGCCCTCCTCCGATGTCCCGCCGGCCGAGGGCTCCACGCCACCGGAGAAACGTCCGATCACTCTCCGTCCAGGGGATACGTGGAACGGGGAGTTCGTGGTGCCCGCCGGCGAGCCGCTGCCCGATTTCAGCCTCCTGAATCTGCCGCCGGGAGTGTCCATCCGCTACGGCAGCCTGCCGCTGGAGGACCCGGTCTGGGCGGAGAACTTCCATCCGGTGACCGGCACCGCCGGCACCTATTACGATGTGAGGAACGACGTCATCTGGTCGCCGTCGAATGATTATCCAGGGGAGTTCACCGGACGCCGCCCGGGTGCGGAGTTCAACAAGGACACTTACGCTCTGCAGCCGGACAGCACGCAACCTCCCGCATCCGGTTCGGGCAGCACGCCGGTGAATGGCAGCGGTTACAGCGCCTGGACGATCTTCGATGAAACAACGGGCCGCGGCTCGATCATTGTGGAGGACATGGCACCGGCACCGGAGGGTATGGTTTACCGGCTGTCATTTGAGGATACGGCGCACGGGCGCACGGTGCAGGTCGGTGACCTGCCGGAACTGGAAAGCGGTTCCGGCCGCGTGCAGTTTGAAATGGGACTGCCCGGCTATGCTCCGTCCAGCTGGCAACTTCATCTTGTGGACAGAAAAACCGGGGCAGCCACGCGGGTGTTGCAGGGACCGGGTTCGCGCTGATTATCTTCATATCGAAGCCGCTCCTCCCGCTGGCATGAAATCCGGACGCCGCGCTGCCCGCCTCATCGCGCTCGCAGCCTGGTCCATGCCCGCCGCTGCCCAGACGCCGGAATTCACAGTGAGTCCGGTCGATACTGTGGTGACAGAGAGTGAACCGCTGATGCTGCGTGCAGCGATGAGTCCACCGCAGACCTCATGCACGTGGTGGCGCGATGGTGCGGCTGCCGCCGCAGACTCGCCGTTCAACCTGACATCGATGGGAGCCCGGGCGGAAACTCATGGCGGCATCTGGCACTGCTCGCTGGAGCACGGTCTGGACACGATTCTCAGCCTGGGGGCGGAAGTGCAGGTGCTGCCGCGCAGTCCGTGGCCGGGCAGTCTCCGCGCCATGCAGCCCCTGCCGGAGGCGACTCTCATTCGCGCGCTGGCAGCGGATGCTGTGGGCCGGGTCTATGCAGCGGGCACCATCGGGGGTGCTGAGCGGATTGTCAGGCTCACGGCGGACGGTTCGCTGGACGCTTCTGTTTCGTCCATCACCGCGGACGGGGAAGTGCGGGCACTCCTTGTGGCCGGTGACAGGCTGTGGATTGGCGGGCGCTTCACGACCCTGAATGGTTCACCCGCGCTGCGCCTTGCATGGCGGAGTGCAGCCGGTGTCCTCACCGCCGTGCCAACGGATGCCGGAGTGAATGCGCTGGCGGTTCACACCGGCGGGGCCGTGCTGGCCGCCGGTGAATTTTCACAGGTTGCCGGACAGACGCGGCACCGGCTGGCGCGCCTGCGGGCGGATGCCACCCTCGATCCGGCTTTCAATGCCGGTGACGGCACGGCGTTTCAATTGGCAGGACAATGGCTCACCGCGCTGGCTGTCACCAGTGATGGCGGCATCTACGCGGGCGGTTCCTTCAGCATCGCCGCGTCGCCACAGGCACGGCAGCGGCTCGTGCGGCTGCGGAGCGGAGGCACCGTGGATTCAGGGTTTGCCCCGCTGGTACCGTTCGATCGGGAAGTGCGGGCGCTGGCGCTGCTGCCGGACGGGTCTGTCGTCGCCGGCGGGGATTTCACCCGGCCCCAGGCAGGGCTGGCGAGGGTGAAAGCCGACGGCACCGTGGATGCGGCCTTCATTCCCTTTCTGACTGCGACCGCACCCGCCTCGGTGAGCGTGCGCGCACTGTATGTCCCGGCAGTGCCTGCGGGCAGAGTTTTGGCGGCCGGGCGATTTTCCACCGTGTCCGGTCTGCCGCGGCACGGCATGGCGCTCGTGCAGTCACTGAACGGGCAGGCGGATCCCTCGCTGCTGCCGCCGTCCTTCCGCCGCACGGTGAGTGGCACGCGGGTGCCGGCTGCGGTCATGGCAGTCCTTCCGCAGTCCGCGGGCTTTCTGGCTGGCAGTGATGCCGACGCCTCAGCGCCCGCTCTTGCCGCGCTGTATGCCGGCACCCCGGCGGAGGCGCCTTCCCTGTATTCCCTCCCGCGTCCGCGCACGGTGACTATTGGCGGTCCGCTGTTGTTGCGCGCCGGGGTGCGGGGGTGGCCGCGTCCAGTGTGTCAGTGGATGCACCATGGCGTGCCTGCGGGTCCCGCCGGGGAATTGTTAGCCATCCCCGCCGCGCAGGTGTCCGATGCCGGCGAATATTCGGTGGTGGCCACGAATGCGTCAGGTTCCGTGCAGAGCGAGAATGTTAGAGTGACGGTCGTGCCGCCGGAATACCGCGGAGAGCAGGCCTATGGCTTTGCCTGGGCCGGGCGGGATGCCGCCATTCCGGAGCAGGGCGGCGGACTGCGCGCGGAGATCGCGGTGGCGGGGAATTTCATTGCGGGACGTATCCGCATTCACATCACGCTGCGGCACGAAGCACTCGATCACCTGCGGCTCACCCTTCTGCCGCCGCCCGCCCTGGCGCTGCCGCCGGTGCCTCTGCTGCGCACCGGCGATGGCTCCCGCGGACGCGATCTCGATGCCATCACTTTTGTGGCCGATGCGCCGCCCTTTTCCGACAGTCCCTGGCCACACACTGGGACGTGGCAGCCCGATGATGCCGCCGCCCTTCGCAACCTCGCCACCCTTCCGGTGAGCGGGACCTGGACCCTTGTGGTCGAAGACACTTCGGCTTTCGACGGGTTTACCGGCACCCTCACGGCCTGGATGCTGGAATTCCGGCGTCCCGCCCCGGTGCCTGCATGGTCTTCATGGCAATCGTGGCGCGGGCTCCCCGCCATGCCCGGCGGTGACGCCGACGGCAACGGACGCAACGATCTCACGGACTACATGCTCGCCGCGGACACCCGCGGTCTCACCCCGGATTTTGTCCTGGGGCGGTTCAATACCACTCACCGGCGTTGGATCGATGGCGGCCTCATTCACCGCTACGAAATCTCCGCAGACCTCCAGCATTGGGATGCGTTTGTGCCCCCCGCCGGCGGTACGATCCGTTATCCGGACGGCACCGAGCTACTCACGCTCCAGATTCCGCCAGGCTACGCCTTCGTTCGCGCCCTCGCCAATCCGCTGCCCGGTCAATTTGCCCGGGAGTAGTTGTTTCGCCGCTCAAGACCAGGCGTTGCGGAGAAAGCGAATGAAGTTGCCGGAGAGGATACCGTCGATGTCCTCTTCGGTGTAACCGCGCTCCGAAAGCAGCGCCGGCAGCTTCCTCAGGTCCGCAATCGTATCGAGATCCTGCGGTGTCTGCTCCGTCCCGAACGCGCCGTCCAGATCTGTGCCAATTCCGGAGTGCCGCGCATTGCCCGCGAGCTGGCAGACGTGATCGATGTGATCCACGAAGTGCTTCAGGAGAACTCCGCTCGACTGCGGCGTGGTGGTGCCGCGCACCCAGTCCGGCACCAGCATCCACGCGTCCAGCGCGCCGCCGATCACCGCACCCCTCGCGATGAGTGCCTTCAACTGTTCGTCGCTGAACTGACGCATGTGCGGCACCAGCGCGCGGCAGTTTTGATGGCTCGCCCAGAGGGGGCCTTCATAAAGATCGAGCGCCTCCCAAAAGCACTCGTCGCAGAGATGCGTGACATCGAGAATGATGCCGAGCCTTGAGATTTCCCGCAGCAGTTCCCTGCCACCCGGTGGAAATCCGCCGCTCGCATCCGTGCCGAAGGCATACACCCCGGGCCCGTAGTGGGCCGGCCCAATGGCCCGCAAGCCATCGTTGTAAGCACGCTCCAGATGTTGCAGCGTAAGAAGCGAGTCTGCACCCTCCAGCGACAGAATATAGCCGACGGGTCGCGGTGCCTCACTTTCACCGGACCAGAGGGCGAGATGCTGCTCCAGTCCAGCCCGGTCACGGATCTGCACCATTTCGCCGGCTTCCTCCATGGCGCGGTACCAGGCAAGCTGGCCCTGCGTCATGGCCCACGCCTGAGCCTGCGAGCGCCAGCCGGGGACCGGGCTCCAGGCATTGTGCTCCACGCGGGCAATTTGAGTCGCCACACAGAGCCCTATGCCTGCATTGCGCATTTCAGGCAGTGAGACGGTGCCGCGTCCCCTGTCCGGTTTGTCCTTCTTTCCCTCCTCGCGCCGCCGCAGTTCGGCGACGGATTGGGTGAGGTCGCGGTTCCACTCGATGGCGTTCATCGAGAGGTCGAGGTGGGCGTCAAAGATCAGACTCATCAGAAAAGGTGAAGGACGAAGTCAACGAGCAGTGTTAGCAGCAGGCCACCGATGCCCACGATGGTTTCCGTTACCGTCCATGTGCGCAGGGTTTGTCCGACGGTGAGGCCGAGGCAGTCTTTGACGATCCAGAATCCGCCGTCATTAAGGTGGGAAAGGAACAGTGATCCGCAACCCACGGCGATCACGAGAAGCTCTACATTCACACCCGGCATGGTGCTGAGCAGCGGTGCCAGCACACCGGCTGCGGCGGTGATGGACACGGTGGCTGAACCGGTGGCCACGCGGATGAAGGCGGCGACCATCCAGCCAAAGACGAGCGGGGGCAGATGGAGGGTCTGCGCCATGTTTCCCAGGGAGGTGGCCACGCCCGCATCCCGCAGGACTGCTGCAAAGCCGCCGCCGCCGCCGACCACCAGCAGCGTCATGCCCACCGTGCCCACGCTTTGTTCGGTGAACTTCAAAAGCGTTCCCTTTCCGTAGCCGCAGCGCGTTCCCAGCGACCACATTGCGAGGAGGACTGATACCCCGAGGGCGATCGTCGGGTGGCCGACGAATGACGTCACCGCCCTTACGGGATGTTCCTTTGGCAATATCAGTTCCGCCACCGTGGCGCAGAGCATCAGCACCACCGGCAGCAGCATCGTGAAAAGCGTAATGCCAAACAGGGGAGCGCGCCGGTTTTCATCAAAGACCCGGACGGGAAGCTCCGGGGGATTGGCGGTCACCCGCTTCACTGCCCAGCGCGCAAAGAGCGGTCCCGCGACGGCGGCCGTGGGCAGTCCGATCACGAATCCCCACACGAGCACCATCCCCGCGTTCGCCTTCAGTTTGTCTATGGCGATCACCGGGCCGGGGTGCGGCGGCATCAGCCCGTGCATCACGGAAAGGCAGGACAGCAGGGGCAGGGCCAGCAAAAGAAAGGGCCTCTTCGTTTCGTGCGTCAGCGTGAGCAGGATGGGCAGGAGCAGCAGCAGCCCCACTGCGAACCACGTGGTCAGACCGATGGCAATGGCCAGCGCCATGATGCACCAGCCGGCGCGCGCCGGCCCGAAGAAAAGGTTG
>DATAIE010000382.1:0-6273 GCA_036262875.1 Verrucomicrobiales bacterium | reverse complement strand
GACGATGCGACTCCCGCAGCCTCTGCCCCGTCCGGCAAAGATCCGGTAAGCGGCAAAGGCACCGTCACCCCGCCTGCCGCGACCGGTCAGTCCGGCGCAGCCTTCCGGTTCAATGCGGTGTATCACGATGCGGACATTCCCGGTCGCGATCACGTCAACAATCAACGCTGGGGTATCGCTCCTTCCGTCGCCTTCGGTCTCGGGACGGACACCCGCTTTACGTTGAGCTGGATGCACCTCGACCAGGACAACGTGCCGGACTACGGCATTCCCTGGGTGCCGCGGAACTCCGTCGTGCCCGGTGCCAATGGCACCACCGTGACGACCATCAACAACACGGGGCTCAAGTCGGGATCGCTTCCGAAGTCGCTGTATGACAACTATTACGGAAACCTGAACCGCGACCACGAGTTCATCAAAACCGACCTCGTGACCGGGATTTTCGAACACGACTTCTCGGACAAACTCAAGTGGCGCACCGCTCTGCGCTATGGCCGCAATGACCGGGACTCCATCGTCACCGCTCCGCGCTTCATTGACCGCGACCCCAGCGCCGCCATCACCCGCTATGACAACACGGAGCTGACGCGCCAGTTCCAGTCGCGGGACCAGCTCGATGAATCCCTCGCCCTGCAATCCGACCTTCGTTACGACTTCGAAACCGGCGGCGTGAAGCATCAACTGGTAGGCGGTGTAGAACTCTCCCGCGAAGACTCGCACAATGACGTGCGTGTCATGACCGGCGCCGCGGGAACGAATCCGAATACGGATGTCTTCAATCCGAATCCGCACGATCCCTTCACGGGCACCATCAGCTACAACGGAGCGTTCACGGAAACGACCTCGGATACCGGAGCGATCTATGTGTTCGACGCCATCGACTTCAGTAAAAAACTAACACTCACTGTGGGTGGCCGCTGGGATCATCACAGCGTCGATTACAAAGCCCGGGCCGCCGCCCCAGCCCTGACCGATACGAACCTGGAGCGGGACGACTCGCTCTTCAGCTATCGCGCCGCGCTCAACTACAAGCCGGTGGAATACGGTACCGTTTATCTCGGCTACGGCACCTCCTTTAACACCTCCACGGAAAACCTCACCTACATTGCCGCGCCGGCTTCCAACAACAACACGCTCAGTCTCTTCGATGCTGATCCGGAAAAGAACAAGACGATCGAACTCGGCACGAAGTGGGATATCCTCGATGAGAAGCTGTCGCTCACTGCGGCCATCTTCCGCACCCGGAAGACCAATGCCCGCACCACCGACCCCGCCGATCCCACTGTCGTGACCCTGACCGGCGAACAGGAAGTGCAGGGCATCGAACTCGGCTTCAGCGGCGCGATCACGGACAAATGGCGTCTCATCGGCGGCTACACTTACCTCGACAGTGAGGTGAAGAAATCCGCGGTCGCCGCGGAGGTCGGCAACGAAGTGAGCAACACCCCGGAACATTCGTTCAGCCTCTGGACTCTGCACGAGTTGCCTGCCAACTTCCAGGTGGGTGTGGGCGTGCAGTATGTGGGCGCACGCTACAACAACAACAATGCGCTCACCCGTCAGCGGGCCGACAGCTACGTCACGGTGGATGCCATGGTGAACTACAAGGTCAACGACCACATGTCTCTCCGCCTGAACGGCTATAACCTCCTCGACGAGAAATACCTTGACCGCGTGGGCGGCGGGCACGCCATTCCTGGAGCCGGACGCTCGGTTTCCCTGACTGCCAGTTTCACGTTCTAGCAAAGTCCATTCCATGCTGATTCAAATCCCCGACGTCCTCACTCCCGAACAGGTTGCCTATGCCCGCAAGGTGCTGGATGCAGCCGATTGGGTGGATGGCAAAGTGACCGCCGGTCACCAGTCCTCTAAAACGAAGGATAACATGCAGATCCCGGAAGGCAGTCCCGCCTCCCAGGAACTGGGTGCCATGATCGTCGAGGCGTTGGGGAAGAATCCGCTGTTCGTATCTGCGGCGCTGCCGCTGCGGGTGTTTCCGCCGCTGTTCAACCGCTACACCGGCGGACAGTCATTCGGCACACACGTGGACAATGCGATCCGTCAGGTGCCGGGCACACCGCACCGCATCCGCACCGACCTCTCGGCGACTCTGTTCTTCACGGGACCCGACGAATACGACGGCGGCGAGCTCAGCGTGGAGGACGTCTATGGCATCCAGCGGATCAAACTGCCGCCGGGACACATGATCCTGTATCCGGCAACGAGTCTGCACCACGTCACGCCCGTCACCTGCGGAGCGCGCATCTGCTCGTTCTTCTGGCTGCAAAGCATGGTTCGCGACAACGGCCACCGCTCTCTCCTTTTCGACCTCGACCTCGCCATCCAGCGTCTCGCGCGGGACTTGCAGGGGAATCCGAGTGCCGATCAATCGGCGGTGCAACTCACCGGCGTATATCACAATCTGCTCAGACAGTGGGCGGAAATGTAGGAACCAATTGGTGCTTCAAATCCTGCATGGGTGCGGCTGTTGGTAGCGGCCGCACCCTTCCGCTTTTCACCGTTTCGTCCTCTCAGACTGCATGAAGTTCTCTCTGCGCAAAACCATCTTTTGGCTCCACCTGGCCGCGGGGGTTGCCGCGGGGTTGATCATTCTGATCATGTCCATCACGGGAGTCCTGCTGGCTTTCGAGCGCCAGATGCTCGAAACCGCGGACACCCCTGCCCTTTCCAGCGCTCCCTCCGCTGCCCGTCTCTCCGTGGAGCAACTCCTCGAAAAAGCGCAGGCGGCGGCTCCCTCCGGCACGACCCTAACCGGGCTGACTTTGACCAGCGGGGCAAACCTCCCGGCCTCCGCGGCCTATGGACGCGAGTCCACGGCATATCTCGACCCCGCCACGGGGGAAACGCTGAAGCCGGGTGCGCCGGGCCTGCGAAAGTTTTTCCGCACCGTCACAGACGTCCACCGTGCGCTCGCCTTTTCCGGAGACAGTCGCAATACCGGGCGCGCCATCACGGGCGCTTCGAATCTCGTTTTCCTCTTCCTCGTCCTGAGCGGCCTCTACCTCTGGTTTCCGCGGAAGTGGTCGTGGGCCGGTTTTCGTCCGGTCATCTGGTTCCGGCGGAAATTGTCGGGCAAGGCGCGGGACTGGAACTGGCACAACGTGCTTGGCTTCTGGTCTTCCATTCCCCTCTTCTTTATCGTCGTCACCGGGGCGCTCATTTCCTACCCGTGGGCCACGAATCTGCTCTACCGTCTGACCGGCAACGAGGCACCCGCTGCCCAGGGCCCTCCCGGTGGCGGTGGCGGCCCGGGTCGTTCCTCTGCACCCGCAGCGGCTCCGGATTTCCAGGGCCTCAATGCCGTGTGGGCCAAAGCTGAAGAACTCTCGCCTGGCTGGCAAACCATCAGCCTCCGTCTGCCCGCGGCCAAAGAAGCCGCCTTCACCATCACGGCAGGCCACCGCGGACGGCCGGACCTGCGATCCACGCTGACGCTCGATCCCAAAGACCCCGCGAAGGAACCGAAGATAGAATCCTTCAGCGACTTCAACACCGGCCGCCAGCTTCGCACTTGGGGCCGCTGGGTTCACACGGGCGAAGCCGGAGGCCTCACCGGTCAAATCATCGCCGCTCTCGCCTCTGTGGCCGGCGTCGTGCTGGTTTGGACGGGCTTCGCATTGGCCATCCGGCGGCTGGTCAAGATGTCGAGAGGCCGTGCTGGCACGAATTAAGAACCGTTGCGCCCACGTTGCCCTCAATCCTTCACCGCAAGGGAAACGAGTTCCAGCACGCGGCGGAGTCCGTCGTCGCCGCCGAGACTGCCTTCGTTGAACGGGCTGCGGGGAATGGGTTTCCAGTTATCGCGTGAGGTATCCGGCGCGGGTTGCGGGAGTCCGGTGAGCGTGGGGTCGTACTGCCCGTTGTTGCCGCCCATTTTGTAAATCACGATGTCGAGCGAGGGCACGATGAACACGCCAAATCCGCCTGCCCCCGACTTATAGAAGGCATCGCGCGGAGCGCCAATCACATGGCCGTCGGCGTTGTGTTCGAACTGAAGACTGAACGGGGTGTGCGGATTGTAGGGCGAGGCCTCATGACACTTTTTGATATAGTCCGGCGGCACCAGTTGCCGGTCGCCCCACTTCCCGTCGTGCAGAAGGCAGTAGGCAAAGCGCAGCGCATCCGTGGCGTGCACTGCGGTGCTGCCCGCGCCATTGGCGTGGGTCATGGTGAAATCCTTGCGGTGGAGGCAATAGCCCCACGGTCCCCAGCCCATCGGTTTGGCGAGGCGCTCGTTGATGTAATCCTGCAATTCCATTCCCGTGACGTGCCGCAGGACGAGGGAAGCAATATGCGGCGCCGGCGAAGAATAGGAATATCCGGCACCCGGATCGGTCCAAAGCGGCACGCGCAGGGAGGAGACATCGAGGTCCCGGTAATTCTGACCGGGGACGGGTTTCATGGGAGAGGCAACACCACGGACGACGCCGGTCGGCGCACCGCCTTCGCCATTGTATCCAGCCGTCATACACAAGAGCTGACCAAGAGTGATCTGAGCCTTGCGCGGATCGTCGAGCGGAAACGCTTCCGGGAGATACTTTTCGACGAACACTTTCGTATCCAGTCCTTCGGGAATCTTGTCGTGAAACTCCTGAAGCATGATGCCGCAGGCGATGCTGGTATAGGCTTTGCCGGTCGAAGCCATGTCCGGATTCGCATTGCGGCTGGCCCGGCCAAAGTATTTCTCGAACACGAGATACCCGTGCCGCACGACAAGCAGCCCGCCGTTTTGCGTGCCGCGCTCGCAGATTTCGCAGGCTTTCTCCAGCCGTGAAGCATCCATTCCCGCGAGTTTTAGAACCTCCGCCGGTTCCTTCAGCGTCCGCCAGCCGCCTTCGCTGTCCGGCGGCGGGAAGTAGTCAGCAGCCAGGGCCTGAGAGCCTGCGGCGAGGAGGCACAGCGCGGTTATCCTGCGGAAAAGAGAGGGTTTGGGAAAACTGACGACAGATTGCATGCCCCGGATGAAGTCGCAAAGTGCAGCCCGGTCAATCCTCGTGTGGCCAACAAGTCCGTAGTGCCTCGCAGCCTGATTATTCCTCTTAGGAGAAAGTCCGTGCTGCTCCCGCCGACTTGTCCGGATAAAGCGAATCCACCACGAGCAACGGAACCCCAAAAGCCAGGACAACCAGGCTCATCGCAAAACTGAACTCCGGGGGCAGTTTTCCCGCACAAACGAGCGGAAGCAGCAAGGAGGTGATTGCCACAATCGCCAGTCCCATTTTCTCACCCCGCCGGAATAATTTCGTTATCAGGACAGCCCCGCACCAGCCGGGGATCGCAAAAAAGAAAGTTGCCGCCAAACCGAGCAGAAGGCTGGTGATACCGTTATGATAAAAAACCACGGCGAACGGGTCCGAGGAGTCTTTACTGAAGTAGACCGGCAGCGAGATAAGGACCGTGCTGACCTCCATCGCGATTACGTGTTTCCTCAAAGGTGTAAGCGTTTTCCGGTTCGGTGGCACGAACTGACTATAACACAAACCCCGTTCACTCCGGAAGCTGTTTCCGCACGAAATTCCGACACGGCCGCGTGGCGAAAAGGGGGCGCAAACAAGTAGTTGGAATGCCTCCCCGGCATGACGTAGTCTGACGGTATGAGTTGCGGGAATATCGAGTTTACCCAAAGCCGCCGGGATTTCCTCCGGCAGGCCGGAGGGGGCTTTGGCGCGCTGGCTCTGGCGCATCTGCTGGGGCTGGAGCGGACACATGCCGCCGATTCCGTGAACCCTGGGGCGGCCCGGGCCGCTCAATTCCCGGCAAAGGCGAAGAGCGTGATCTTCCTTTTTATGGAGGGGGGCCCCAGCCATATCGATCTCTTCGATCCCAAACCGGAGTTGAACCGTCTCGCCGGTCAGAAAATTCCGGACAGTTTCAAACCGGTCATCACCGCGATGGGAGAATTCAATTCCCCGCTGCTGGAGTGCAAACGGCAGTGGAAGCAGCATGGTCAAGCCGGCACATGGGTAAGCGACTGGCTGCCGCACACGGCCACCTGCGTGGATGACATGGCGGTCATCCGGTCCTGCTGGGCGGACGGCGTGAATCACTCCTCCGGCGTGTGCCAGATGAATACCGGCAGCACTCTGGGAGGCAGGCCGTGCCTCGGCAGTTGGGTCAGCTACGGCCTGGGAACGGTGAATCAGGATTTGCCGGCGTTCGTGGTCATGCAGGACAATCCGTCGCCGGTCATCAACGGACCGCGGAACTGGAGCGCGGGTTTTATGCCCGCAGCGTGGCAGGGCATCCGCATCA
>DATAIE010000381.1:0-7560 GCA_036262875.1 Verrucomicrobiales bacterium | reverse complement strand
GAGCAGGCTGGCCGCCTTGCCCTCCACCACGAGGTCGGGCAGCGCCTCCGGAGCGGGATGGACCTCAGGTTTATTCCGGGCGGCGAGTGGCAGCGGGGCGAAAACGGCGGTGAGGCAAAGAGCAGTGCGGCGCATGTCAGGAAAAGAAATGACTGGAAAATAAGCAGTCCACTCTCCCAACGGGCGGCACTGACAGACCCCGCGGCTATTTTTCAGGGGCGTGTTTCGCAATTTCTTGAATTCGTCTCTCCGCCGGATACTCAAGCCCGATGCACCTCCGATGTCTGCTTGCGCTCGTTTTGGCGGCTTTATTGTCCGCGTGCTCGACTCCGGCTCATGACCGCTATCCGATTCCCCGGCTGACAGATGTGGATGACTGGCAGCCGCCGGATATTGAGACTCCGGAAATGCCTGCGGTATCCGGAGTGGCGGGAGGCAGGTCCGTCACCCCGGCGCAATTGCTGCAGAGAGAAATCCGCGTGTATCCGCGGCTCATTCAGCGCGGGTCCTATGGACGGCGCTACAAGCGGCCCATGCAGCCGCGCTACATCACCATTCACGCAACGGAGAACCGGGTGGGCGATGCCTTTGCGCACGCGGCGGCGCTGCGAAACGGCCGGCTGCGCGCGAATCGCCGCCCGGGTGGCAACCGCATCGGATTTCTGACATGGCACTTCACCGTGCAGCAGGATCTCGCGGTGCAGCACCTGCCGACGCGCGAGCAGGGAGAGCATGCGGACTTCGACGGCCCGGGGAACAACTACTCCATCGGCATTGAGATGTGCGAGCACCGCGGGAACAGTCTTTCCGCCACCATCGACCGCACGGCAAAGCTCGCCGCCTATCTGATGTATGAACACCACATCCCGCTGAGCCATGTCGTGCCGCACTACCACTGGCCGCGCCACGGACTCCATCCGGAGCACAAGAACTGTCCGCATTTCCTGCTCGACAATGGACGGCCCGGACGAAAGTGGGCTGCGTTTCTCAACAAAGTACAGGCCCAGTACAACCGGTTGGTTCCCGGGCCCGCTCCACAACTCTAACAATCCGCTGCATGAACACCCCCCGCTCCTTCGCCTCCCGCCGTCTCACCCGCCGTGATGCCATGCGTTTGCTCTCCATTACCGCGACCACCGGGCTGCTGATGCCGCAGCCGCAGGGGCGCGCCGCAGAGGAAGGCCCGCTGGCGAAAGGGAAGCTGCTCGTGTGCAACAAGGGGGACCAGACGCTCTCCATAGTCGATCCCGTGACAAACAAACAGATTGCCGCGATCGCAGAGGACGGCATTACGGGCCATGAGGTGGCCGCGTCGCTGGACGGAAAATTCGCCTATGTGCCCATCTTCGGAAACTCGGGGGTCGGCAAGCCCGGCACGGATGGAACGCTGATCCGGGTGATCGATTTGCAGAAGAAGGCCATTTCGGGGACTATCGATTTCGGGCTCGGGGTGAGACCGCATTGCCCGGTGGTGTGCCGGAAGAAAAAACTGCTCTACGTGACGACCGAGAATCAGAAGTCCGTGGCGGTGATTGATCCGGTGAATTTGAAAGTGCTGGGCTCCGTGCCCACCGGTCAGGAGCAGTCGCACATGCTCGCAGTGAGCCGCGACGGCACGAGAGGCTACACGGCGAACGTTGGCCCGGGGAATGTCTCGGTGCTGGATCTGGAGGAACGGAAGCTTTTGAAGGTGATCCCTGTCACTCCCATCACGCAGCGGATTGCCCTGTCGGTGGATGACAAGTTCGCGTTCACTTCGGATCAGATTGCGCCACGGCTGGCCGTGATCGACACGCAGAAGCAGGAGATTTCGAAATGGATCGATATGCCCGGCACCGGATACGGGACCGCGCCGACTCCGGACGGAAACTACCTCGTGGTAGCGCTGATGCCGGTGAACAAGGTGGCGCTGATCGACCTGAAAACGTGGAAGGTAACGCAGACAGTGGATGTGCCTAAGGCCCCGCAGGAAGTGCTGGTGCGACCGGACGGAAAGATGGCCTACGTCTCCTGTGATGCCAGTAAACAGGTGGCGGCCATCAGCCTGCCGGATTTCAAAGTGGCCGCGTTGATCGATGTGGGGCCGGTGGCGGATGGCCTCGCCTGGACTCAGGAGGCGTAGGGAGAAGACAGGGAGCGGCGGCATTCCTGTCGCCGTCTACCGCTATGCGACGGAGGAGCGACTTCTTAAAAGTGGCACTGGCGCGCTTGTTTGGAAGGGCGACAGAAATGTCGCCCCTCCTTGTTTGCCCATGCCTTACCGGTGGTGACGTTTTTTGCTAGTGAAGCATGAACAGGCCCATCAAAAAGAAGGCGGCGACATGGAGGAGCACCGCGTAAATTTGCGTCCGGCTGTAGGTGCTCGAACCTGAGTTTTCTGAAGGAACGTCCGGATCGGCTCCGAAAAGACGATCATAGTTTTTACGGACATAGTGGAATCCGAGCGCAGTGAGCGACAGACCGCCGATGCAGAAAATCCGGAACAGTAAATGGAGGGTATCGTGCATGGCGAAGAGTCGTCCGGGGCGATGTTTCGCGCCAGATACAGATGTGAAGGTACCCGGGGAGTACAGTCCGGCCCGTCTAACACATCCTGCGGAGGATGTTTCCGAGCACCCCGACTGCCGTTTCCATGCGTTTGCTCCAGGGATGACCGCAGTTGATGCGGATGAAATTCCGGAAGCTCTGCCGCGCGGAAAACATAGGTCCTGGCGCGACGCTGATCTTTGCCTCCAGCGCGCGCTCATGGACTTCCAGTGCATCGACGCGGGACGGGAGTTCCACCCAGAGGATAAATCCGCCGGAGGGCCGGGTGAGTTTCGTGCCGGCGGGAAATGCGGCGGCAATTGCATGGCTCATTTGTTCCACTTGTTTTTCATACACCTGCCGTACAGAGCGGAGGTAGTGGTCGTAGCCGCCATGATTTAGAAATTCCGCGACGGCGAGTTGCGGCAGGGTGGGAGTGGCGAGCGAACTGGTGAGCTTCAGCGCCTTGACCTTTGCATAGTATCGCCCGGGAGCTACCCATCCGACGCGATAGCCCGGAGCCAGCGTTTTAGAAAAGGAACCGCAGAGCATGACCAGGCCCTTTGTGTCCCACGACTGCACGACCCGCGGACGGTGTGGGCCAAAGTGGAGGTCGCCATAGATGTCGTCCTCAATAAGCGGCACATCCCGGCGGGAGAGTATCTCCAGCAGCCGGCGCTTGTTTTCGTCCGGCATCAGGGACCCCAGCGGATTGTTGAAGTTGGGCACGGCGAGGCAGGCGGCGAGGCGGCGGCTTTGCAGAGCCCGTTCCAGCGCGTTCAGGTCCATGCCGTCCCGCGGATGCATGGGAATCTCCAGCGCTTTGAGGCCCAGTTCCTCGATCGCCTGGAGAACACAAAAATAGGTGGGCGATTCCACCGCGACGACATCACCGGGTTTGGTCACGGCTCGCAGGCAAAGTGCCAGCGCCTCGGTGGCGCCGCAGGTGGTGATGAGGTCGTCCGGGGAGAGATTCGTCCCCCAGTCCAGCGAGCGCCGCGCGATTTGCCGCCGCAGTTCCTCCGAACCCGGAGGCATGTCATAACTGACGGCCCGCCCGCCCGCGCTGCGGCTAACAGAAGCCATGATGCGGCCCAGGCGCGCCACGGGAAAGGCCTCCGCTCCCGGAGAGGCCGCGCCAAAGGGAACGATCTCCGCATCCCGCGCCACCTCGAAGAGCCGCGATTGCAGCGCTCCCACGCCAACGGTCGTCGCCGAGGCTGCGGGTCGTGTGGCCGCCGGTTCATGAAGGCGGTCCCGCATGAGCGGCCTGACGAAGAAGCCGGATTTCGGGCGCGCCTCGATCAGCCCCCGGTTCTCCAATAACAGATAGGCCTGGATGGCGGTGGTCAGTGAAACGCCGTGCTGTTCCCCGGCCCGGCGCACGGAGGGAATGCGTTCTCCGGCGCGCAACACTCCGGAACGGATGAGCCGCTCCACTTTGCGGGCCACTTGTTCGTAGAGTGCGGCGCTGGCGGTTCTCACGGGATCGTCTTCACGCTGTGCCGTTCCACCATGCGAGGAGGCGCCGACGGGCGCGGTGGATGCGTGTTTCCACGGCGCGCGCAGTGATTCCGAGAATGCCGGCGCATTCCTGCTGCGGGAGGTTTTCCACACAGCAGAGCAGCAAGGGCAGGCGCAGCCCTTCCGGCAGCAGGTCCATGCCTTTCGCCAGCCTTACGAGATCGGCGCGGAGAGCGGCAGCCTCGTCAGGGGAATCTGCTGCACCGGCGAGCGTGTCCGGCATCAGGTCCTGCGGCCAGTCGCATACCCACTGGCGGCGGGCCTTTCGCGCACGCAGATGATCGCGGCAAAGATTCAGCGCGATGCGCCAAAGCCATGCGCGGAAATGCCCGTTGTCCCGATAGCGCGGCAGAGCGTGCCATGCGCGGACGAAGGTTTCCTGACAAGTATCCTCCGCATCGCGTTCACAGCCGAGGCAGTGCAGGCAGAAGCGGTGCAGCGCACTGCCGTGCCGCTCCACCAGCCGCCGGAAGGCCGCGGCATCTCCGGCCGCGGCGGCAGCGGCCTGGAGGGAATCCCATGCGGCGGTTTCGCCACCGGCGGCGACGGGCAGGGCACCGTTAAGGATGAGGCTCGAGACTGTCATGAGTCCACTGGATGAGTTTGCGCCGCTCCGGTTCGTCGAGGCTGGCAGCCATTTCAAAAAGATGTGTCAGGGTGGCGCGCTGGAGGGCGGCCTGGGCGGCGGCGAGCTGATCTCCGGCCGCCTGCACGGCGGGTGAGTCTTTTTTATCGCGTGCGATGGCATCGCGCAGCGAGGCGTTGGCGGTGCGCATGGCCACCCGCAATTCCCGGCGGCGGGTGGCAAAGGAGTCTTCCTTCGCATCGAGAGCCGCGTGCTGGGAGGGCGTCAGGTTCAGGTTTTCATGGACCCATGCATGAAACCGCTCCTCCGAATCGGCGGCAGCCGCTTGCCTTTCCTTGGCAGAGGGATGCTCGTGCAGGACATGCCATCGCAGCACGCCCCACGCGGAGGCACCCGCCACCACGGCGGAGGAAAGCAGCCACCCCGCGGCGAGTTTCGTCCGGTTCATGAGTGCGGGGGCGCAGGGGTGCCTGCGGCTTCCTGGAAAAGTTGCAGAGCGGGCGGTCCCTTGAAGCCGGCGGTGTGCCTGCCGTGAGGCCATTCTGAAATGCCCAGGGCCACCGCCACCACCGTGAGCGCGGCCCACGGCCACCAGCGCCGCAGCCAGCGCTGCCACTCGATCCGCTCCGGATCCCAGCCGCGGGAAATACTCTCCCATACGCCCGCCGCACGGTCTTTCCCGGCAGGGGAATCCGTCGCCGCCGAAGCAGCGTGCAGCAGGCGATTCAGATCACGCGGAGTCATGGAGGGTGAGCAAAGGAGCTACGGGAACCCGCGCCATTTGTCCACTTCGCATTTCCCGCCCGGATGCCGGGGCCGTGCTCTCGCCGCGCTGCCACCATTCGCTTTTCAGCAGCCGCCAGTCCGATTCCCTGCGGCGGTGGCAGTGAAAGCCCGCCTCTTCCAGCGCCGCGTCCGGGCAGACGAGAGACCGGGCGGGCAACCGGGTGACGAGACGGAAGAACGCATAGAGCAGCGCCAGAATGCAACGGCTGCGCCACCGGGCCGGACCGGACGGCGCCACCTGGAAATCCGCCACCAGCCACCGGGCGTCTGGGGTTGCTACGGAGGCAAGATTCGAAACCACGCGCTTCAACTGGTCCGCGGGAAAGCAGTCGAGAAAGAAATGGGTGACGATCAGATCGAACGCCGCCGCCGGGGGTTCCCATTCCAGAAGGTTCGCGTGGATGAACTGCACCCGTGAAGCATCCAGATTCGCCCGTGCGAGCCGCGCCCGCGCCTGAGCCAGCATGCGGGCGCTGGCGTCCACGGCGACGATCCTGGCGGAGGGAAACAGGCGAAGGCAAGCCTCCAGCGAACGGCCGTGGCCTTCACCCGCGAGAAGAATGGAGCGGGGCACCGGGATGTGCGGCAGCCATTCGGCCCGGCAGCGCTGAAGCTTGCCGCCGGCGCAAAGGGCTTCCATCGCGCGATAAAAAGGAGCCAGTCCGTCAAAGCTCATGGGAACAGATGTATCGTTCCACGATATAAATCAAACAATCAATGGCCGTTTTGCAGAGTGGTGCCAGGATGGCGGTTTTATGAAAGGAAGCCCCTCCCTGACCAAGGCAGAGTACGAAAAGCTCGCGGCGTTCCGCTTCGCGCTGAGGCAGTTTTTGCGGTTCAGTGAGGAGGCGGCGCAGGAAGCGGGCGTGACCCCGCAGCAGCACCAGGCGCTGCTGGCGATCAAAGGTTATCCGGGGCGGGACGAGGTCACCGTGGGCGAACTGGCGGAACGGCTGCAGGTGCAGCACCACAGCGCCGTGGGGCTTGTGGACCGGCTTTCCGCGGAAGCCCTCGTTTCGCGGAAACCCTCTGCGCTGGACCGGAGGCAGGTGAACATCCGGCTCACAAAGAAGGGCGAAAAACTGCTCGCGGGTCTGGTGGAAATTCACCGGGCTCAGCTTCGCCGGACGGGGCCGAAACTGCGACTGCTGCTGGAGCAGTTGGGAGCGATGGAGACCGGAGAGTAAGAGGCCGGGCCGGTCGCCGGGTCTTTTCCACCAGCCAGGTTGAATGGACAGGACCTCTTGTCCGTCGAAGGTGGCCGAGGTCCTTCACCTCTTTCTTTTTATGCCGACCGAAATCGTTAGAGACCCCAATGGCGTCACCTATACACTGGTCCGTCAGGCCGATCCCAAAGCGTGCGGCCTTGCCGCCGTCGCCACCACCATTCTGGCACGCATGTTCGTCTGTCCCAAGGACCCGCCCACGGAACAGTCGCTCCTTGCACAACTGGGTCTCTCGACCATTCCCGATGGCGGCCTGGCCCGCTCGCAACTGGCCCAGCTCCTCACGTTGAACAACATCCCGCACGATGTCGTCAGCTACGGTGACACGAGTGCTTTCATTCCCGACCTCAAGAATCGCATCAAACCGAAGAAGCCCGGCATTCTCCACGTCATGCGCGGCACCGCCGGCGCTTACGCGGGGCACTGGGTTACGGCGGTAAACGTGACGCCCGATTTTCTTGTCGTGCTCGATCCCATGTATGGACTGCAACTGGTGGATTTCACGCTGCTTCCTCACTACCCGTATGTTCAGCGCGGCGGGGAAGGCGGGGGAACGGGAGTCGTTTTCTCCGGGCAGTGTTTGTTGACGACTTGAGGGAGGTGGAGTGCCAAAAGGGGATGGTTCTCCGAAATGGCGAAACCAGAAATCAGAATGACGAAGGAATTCCGAATGACGGACGGAAGACTGGTGCGGGTGAGGAGTTTCAGAATTGCGCGGCCCGGAAACTGGCGGCGTCGAAGGGATTGCGGTCTAACGTAAATTCACCTCCGCGCCGGGATTATTCCATTCTCACCTTCACCGCTGCCGCTGCGGTGCGCGCGGTCTCCCGTGCGCTTTCGATGCTTTCGGACCGGCAGGCGACGACTCCCATCCGGCGGCGGCCTTTGATCTCCGGTTTGCCGAAAAGGCGC
>DATAIE010000380.1:0-2652 GCA_036262875.1 Verrucomicrobiales bacterium | reverse complement strand
GGATCCGCCATGAGCGCGAAGGGATCATGGGCCTTGCCGAGAAAACCGCCGGCCTGTCCGTTGGGAAGGTTGCCGCCGCCACGACCCATCAGTTGCGGCAGCACGACAAAAGGCGGCAGGTCCGTGCGCCGTCCCAGCAGGTAGGAAGCCACGGCTCCGGCATGCGGGGTTTGGATGCCTCCCGTAAATCGCCGTCCTGTTTGCATCACCTGCCAGCCCGCATCATGCACGGCTGCGCCGTCGTGGTGGCAGGAGCGCACCAGCGAAAACTTGTCGGCGAGTTTCGCGTGCAGGGGAAGCAGTTCCGAAATTTCAAACGCGTCCGATTTCGTGCGGATGGGCTTGAACGGCCCGCGGATTTCACGCGGTGCATCGGGCTTCATGTCCCAGAGGTCGATGTGACTCGGCGCGCCGAGATTGAAGATCATGATGCAGGAACGCTTTTCGTGGCCGGGCCTCACCTGGCCGGACTGTTCCGCCCGGAGATACTGCGGCAGCGAAAGGCCCAGCGCTGAAAGGACGCCGATTTGAAGAAACTCGCGGCGTGAGTGCCCCGGGCCGCAAAGCACGGCACGGTCGCGGGGGGATTCAGCAAGAAAGTCGAACATGGCGGAAACGATATACGCCGGGCATCGTACTGTCTTCTCCACGCATGCGGCAACAATTAACGGTGACGCGGTGGAGGAAGGCGATATCGCTTTGCAAAAATCCATCCAGGAGTATCAAAACGGCGATGGAGCCGGATGACACCCCAATGCCTGCAAAACCGCCCGAATCGACGGTTGTACGGCGGGAACTGTTCCCGGCCACCCAATGGTCGGCGATCTCCATGGCCCGGCATGGGGATGAGGCGAAAGCCGTGGAGGGACTGCGGCGGATGGCGGTGAATTACTGGCGCCCTTTATACCTTTATTTACGAAAACGCGGTGAGGGGCATGACGATGCGTCGGATTCCGTTCAGGGTTTCTTTGAATTCGTTTTCAGCAGCGGTTTTTTTTCCCATGTGGAACGGGAGGGGGGAAAATTCCGCTCCTATCTGCTTCGATCACTTGAACGCTGGCGCAGCCGGCGGCAGGTCCGCGCGGGTGCTCAAAAGCGGGGCGGGCAGGTCACTCACGTCCATCTGGACGGCGTGGAGGAAATGGAGGAAACGGCCTCCGTCATGGATGACGCAGAGCCGGAGGTGGCCTTTGACCGCCAGTGGGCAGCGGACATGGTGGGGAGGGCGGTGGAGGCCGTCAAAGCGGACTATCACCGGAGAAACCGGGGGCTGTGGTTCGATACGCTGTCACCCGGCCTTCCGGGCGGCGGGACGCTCCCGGCCTATACGCAATTGGCGGAGGTCCTTGGCTGTTCTGAAGGGGCCGTCAAAAAAGCCGTGTTTGACCTTCGGAATGCGTTCGCCGCCCACCTCCGGGCCGAAATCCGGTCCACCGTGCGCACGAACGAAGACGCCGAGGAGGAACTGAAATATCTGGTTTCTGTAATGAGCACCCGTTGATAATTTATGGAATTGAAGTAACCTTCATCCCATAATTGTCATGTATATCGGTAAATGATGGTAAATTTCAGACCCTCCTCCACCACAGCCTGCCCGGATTGCGGGACAAACCTGTCGGGGGGAGCCTGTCCAGCCTGTGCCCTGCAGTTTCTGCTGACGGGCGGGGGGACGGAGGGAGACGGCGTGGAGGAAGAGCCGTCGCCGGCGGTTCCGGTGGAGGCTGGTTCCTCCATTGAGTTTGGGCGCTACACTTTGAAGCAGCGTCTCGCTTCCGGGGGAATGGGGGTGATCTATATGGCGGAGGACCGGAAATTGAAGAGGACGGTGGCGCTGAAGATGATCCGGGGCTCCACGTTTGCCAACGAAGCGGAACTGGCACGGTTTACGATCGAGGCGGAGGCGGCGGCAGGTCTGGATCATCCGAACATCGTGCCCATCTACGAGGTGGGGCGGATGGAGGGGCAGCCGTTTTTTACGATGAAGCTGATCGAGGGGCAAAGCCTCGCGGAGATGCTGAAAAAGTCGGGCGGCACTCTCCGGGCGCGGGGAGCGGCGACACTTTTGGCATGCATCGCGCGGGCCGTGCATCACGCTCACCAGCGGGGAGTGCTGCACCGGGATTTGAAGCCCGGAAATATCCTTATCGACAGGGACGGCACGCCCTGGCTCACGGATTTCGGTCTCGCGAAAATGGCCAATGCCGACAGTTGCCTGACGTTGACCACGGATCACCTGGGAACTCCGCACTACATGTCCCCGGAAGTCGCCGGAGGGAAGGCGCGGGAGGTCTCCACCGCCAGCGACGTTTGGGCGCTGGGAGTCATTTTGTGGGAAGTGCTGTGCGGGATGCCCCCCTTTCATGGAAGCAGCCCGGTGGAAATCATGCGGCGGATTGTGGACCACGAACCCACCTGGCCCGGTGGAGAGCGCGGGGACGAGGACCTGGTGACGCTGGCCCGCCGCTGTATGGAAAAGGAGCCGGGAAAACGCCCGGTCTCGGCAGGCGAAGTGGCTGAGGAACTGGAGCGCTGGCTGCGCGGCGAGCCGATCCGCGCCCGGCGCATCACCCGCCGCGAGCGGCTCGCCAAGTGGGTGAAACGAAAACCGGCGCTGGCCGCCCTCTATGCCGCACTGACTCTGGGGGGTGTGGC
>DATAIE010000379.1:0-5949 GCA_036262875.1 Verrucomicrobiales bacterium | reverse complement strand
CGCATCTTCCAGGGATATGCTCAGCACTGGGCCTACATCACGGTCACCGCTCAGCTCGACGGTGGTTTCATGCTGAAAGAGGGAGAGGACGAGAAAAAGGCGATGGAGTCCGGCGGTCCTTTCCGCCGTCCACTCACAGAGGCGCAGGCCGACGCCCTTGTGGACGAATTCATCGCTGATCTCGGCCCGGACATCATCCGCGTCGATGAGGTCAAAGAGTGGCCGGAGGAGTAGGCCCGCTTCCGCATCGTGGTAAACAAAAGAGCGCGCCCGGCGGACCAGGCGCGCTTTGGAAAATTCTGACTGGCCGCCGCGGGAGCGTTCAGCTCTGGCTGTGCTCTTCCACGTAAGAGACGACGTCTCCCACGGTCTGGAGCTTTTCGGCCTCTTCGTCGGGGACTTCGATGGAGAATTCCTCTTCAAACGCCATCACCAGCTCCACAGTGTCGAGCGAGTCGGCTCCAAGGTCTTCGATGAAACGGGCATCCTTCACGACCTGCTCGGCGTTTACACCAAGTTGATCGACGATGATGTCTCTGACTTTATCTTCGATGGATTTTTCGGACATAAAAATGGGTGGCTGGGGTCAAATTTGGCCGACTCAGTATCAGCCCGCTCCGGGAATGCAACGGAAATTCCCTCACTCAAAATTCGCGTAACGGGCGGCGGAATTCAGCCCTGCGAAGCGAGAGATTCGTCCGGCAGCGCCAGGGAGGATTCGCTAACGGATATCCGGCGCCATTCTTTCCGGAAGGGAAGGAGGAGGAGCGCATACAGAGTGAAGGCCACGAGATTGAGCGTGACGAGGTGCCACGGAGCCGGCCCCATATAATCCATAATGGTGGGGACTGCCGGTTTTGCGTTCAGGAATCCGTAGTTCCGATCCATGAGCGCGTTGAGGCAGATGACCGTGATCATGTAAACCCAGCTCCAGAGAACTACGCGGAGAAAGACGCCGGGCTGCGGCTTGAGCCTGAGGCCCCAGACCAGCACCGCCGCGGCCACGGGCACCCCGCCGTGCTGGAGGAAGAAGGCATAATATTCCGGCTCGTTCCAGTCGAAGTAGAGCGTGGGGGTGATGAGCCCCTGCAGCGTGCCGCCCATACCCCAGAGATATCCCGTCTCCGCCAGCCGCTGCCGGCGCGTGATGAGAGCGATGGCGAGCACGATGGAAACGACATCGCAAAGATAAAGCGGCAGCGAGTTGTCGACGATGAGCGTCCATGCCTTTTCCGCACCGTCGCCATGGTATCGAATCCACGTGAGCACCGGATCCGCGGCGACGGCGAGGATCAGAGTCCACGCGAGCGTGAGGTCCATGAACCGCTTCAACCGGGGGCTCAGCCGCGGAGAGCGGTGGGCCAGAATGAGGCCGGCGGCGGCGAGGGCGGTTGCGCCCATCGCTACCCAGTGGGAGGCGCCAAAGAGAACGAAGTCACGGGAATCCATGACCGCGTCTTTCGCCCGCCGCGCTTTGGAAGGGGAATTGATTTTCCAGCGGACGTTATCGCTGGAATCGATAACTCAGTTCTGCGGGTACAGCAGCACGCGGTCGTGGAGGAGCAGAAGGAGGTCCGCCTTGCCATCACCGGTGAAGTCTTTGATGAACGCCTCGCGCACACCCGTGGCGCCTTTGCGGCCGCGGAAGTGGATGTTTTCCTCAAAGAGGACAAAATGCATGAGGCTTTGCCATGGCTGGCCTGCCGCAGCGGCGGGAGAGAGCACCTCCATGAGATTGCCGGTGCTGTCGAAGGCGGTGATTTCCTCTTTGCCGTCCGCATTGAGATCACCGGGCACCGCCATGTAGTAACGGCAGTTCTTGAGGTCGGTTTCGTAGCTGCTCACCAGTTCGAGCCGGGGGCGGCCTCCGCTGAGCGGCGCCGTGCGGAAGCGTTCTCTCCCCGCGAGGAGCAGGCCGGGCACTCCGGCTTTGCCCAGCTTTACGGGGAGCAGTTCCTGGGTATCGGAACTGCCGGATTCCAGCCGCCGCACGGAGCGGTAAACGGCGGCGCTGTCGCGCTTCAGGACCTGCAGCCATGCAGTGCCGCCTTCGCTGAAGACGAGTTCGCTGGTGCCGTCACCGTCGATGTCGCAATAGGCGGGAGTAGCCAGCTTGTCGTCGGGCTGCCGGGCGTTGTATTGATCTCCGATGACCAGGTCTTTGCCGTCCGGGGTGAGTTGCAGGGCGCGGGCGTAGCCGGTGCCGCAGGTGATGATCTCACAGCGTTTGTCGCCGGTGATATCCGCGAGTGTGACGCGCTCCGGGGAAAGGTCGGCCAACTGGCTGCGGATGAGGGCGGTCTCTGCGAGAGGTTCACCGTAGCCGCTTCCGTCGGCATTCGCCAGCAGGATGAGCGCCGGGTCCTTTCCTGTCAGGATGACAAGGTCCGGCTTGCCATCGGCATTGAGATCGCCGGTCTTGAGGGCGAGCGGTTCGCGCTTCAGCGCCTTCAGCGGAGCCGGTGTCGCGCTCCAGGTGATTCCGTCTTTGCTCGTGATCAGGTTGAGTGTCCATTCGCGCGACTCACCCGTCAGCACCACGAGGGCGAATTTACCATCCCCTTTCAAGTCCACGGAAACCATCGCGGCGGGCGGTCCTTTCAGGGTTTGGAGCACGGGAAACTCCAGCCGTCCGTCCTTGTTGTAGAATGAAATGCCGCAGCCCTCCTTCTGGCTGCTCACTGCCAGCGCGCAGCCCAGCCCGTTCCTCCAGGGAAGCGGGGTCAGACCATTGATGCCGGCCAGCGAGGGGAAACTCACCGGCTCCGCATAGCTGCCGTCCTGCCGTTGCAGGAACACCACGATCTGAGCCGCCTTGCCGTCGGCCATGGCGATATCCGTGAGACCGTCGCCGTCGAGATCGCCGTACGCATAGACCGCATTTTTCACTCCGCCCGGCGGCGAGTAGACGGTGGGAAGGAGCGTATCTCCATCGATGGGATTGTTCCCGCCTGTCACAAACGCGTGGCGCTCGATGAGGCTGGACCTCGCGTTCACGCGGGTGAAGAGGAGCCGGTTGGCGGCGTCGCGCGAGGTGTAGAGTCCGTCCGCGGGAATTTGATAGGGAATGGAGACTTCGCTCGCGAACGCGCCAGGCCCGGTCTGGCGGCGAAAGCGCATCGCGCCCTCGCCTGCGCCCGCGAGGTAGAGAAGGTCCACGGCTCCATCCCCGTCGGCATCCTGGGCCATTAGATAGCCGGCCTTTTCCTCGCCGGTCGTGTAGACCACCGGTTCGCCGAATCCGCCCTCCGCTTTCTGCCGGAAGACGAGCAGCTTGCCTTTTCCAAGCACCGCCAGATCGGCCTTTTTATCTCCGTCCACATCCACACTGACGATGGAGGAACTGTTCTGCAGAGGCTCGAAGTTCTTCCACTTCCACGTCTTCGCGAAGGTCGCGTCCTTTCCCTGGAAGCGCACCGTGAGAGCGTCCGTGGCCCCGGTCATCGCGAGATCGAGTTTCCCGTCTCCATCGAAGTCGCCGGCGGCCATCGCAAAGTGCCGCTGGTCGGTTGGCAGGGAGGCCTTCTCAAAACGCGAGTCTTCGATGACCGGCTCCCACCGGTCGCGCGAAACGACACGCTGTTTCGCGGCGTCCTTTCCCGCTCCGGGGGCGCGCTGATAGAGGAGCACCAGCTTCGCATTCTCGTTGTTGATGAGAGCGAGGTCCAGCCTGCCGTCCCCGTCGAAGTCGCCAGGAGTGCCCGAGCCCGAATCCCATGAGACTTTAGCGACCTCCGGTCCATCCAGACGGACCGGACGGGCGGAGGCCACGGGAGCCTCCTGCGCCGCCAGAGTGGCGGTGAGGAGGGAGGTGGAGAGAAGGAGGGAGCGCATCAAAAGACCGGGCAGTGTTATTCACCCTTCGGTGCAATCCGGATGCGGAATTCCGCGTGCTTCGCATCGATCCACGCCTTGCTCACCCCGATCAGCGGCACGTCCAGGAGTTTGGAGAGCTTGTCGAACGGGATCGCTTTGGCCTCGGAGACGCCGGAGGATTCCACGATCATGCCGAGGATGGTGCAAAGTTCTTTCAGTGAGTCTCCGATGTTCGAGACGCTGGTCACCGCCTGGCCGTCGCGCATCGCTTCGATGTGCTTGGCGATCCGCTTTTGGGAGAAGAATCCGTCCGTGTCTTTTTTGCTGAGACGGGAGAGCACCTGTTCGAGCGCCGGCTGATCGCCGATGCTGAGGATGAGCCAGTCATCGGTCAGCACCCAGCCTACTTTGAATTCGTTGGGGGTGTCTTTGATGACGTTGATCGTAAAGCCCTGGTATTCCTGTTTTTCGAAGAGCGCGTCCTCCTGTCCCGCCTTGTTGATGAGTGTCTTGATGGCCAGGCCCACCGCTTTGGAATCCTTGACGCGGATGCCGAGGACCTCTTTCCCCATGGACATCGCCATCAGGCCGTTGGGTTTGCCGCTGTCCAGTTTCACCTCCTCTTTGGAAACACTGGAAACGGACCAAATGTCAGGGCCGAGCTGGTCGATGATTTCCTTGCGAAGATCCACGCCGGTTTGCTGCTGCACCATGTTCAGGCCGAGATTCAGGGCGGGACCGGCGGGAGGATAGACCTCCGTCACCAGCTTCTCCACGTTTTCAAAGGTCTTCGAGAGATCCAGTTGTTGATAGGACGCACTGCTGAGCTCCTTCGGGAAGAAGGAAGGCGGCGTGCCGGCTCCGGGGATGGCGGGCAGGGCAAGCAGACCGGGCTTTTCACTGTAGGTCAGCAGCGCGGCGAGATCGATGGTTTCCTCGGCGCCGTTCATGGCGAGCACGGCACTCTTCAGCTTGTCCCCGCCGAGCGTGGTCCAGATTTTCTTAGCGTCGATGTCGCTTCCCTCCGCGAGCGGCAGCGCATACTTTTCCACGAGGCCGCCGATGGTTTCCAGATTCAGGCTCGCGACTGCGAGGGACTTCCCGGTTTTGTCGTGGTCCGCCTTGTAATAGGAAGAGGCGGCCAGAGAGCCGGTCTCGCCTCCGGCTTTCAGGCGGTCCACCATTTCCTCCACCTGGTCCTGTCCGGATGAACCGAGGAGCATCTTGTTGTAGACGGTGAACGCCCATTCGCGGACGAAATCCGGGGCTCCTTTCGTTTCGTCCGTGTCCTTCAGTTTGAAGACGTGAATCTTTGCCCCGGCGTGTTCCACCGTGCTGTGATCGAAGAGATCCGCCAGCTTCCCGAGGACTTTGTCGATATCGTTTCCGGAGGTCTTGCCCTGCTTCTCAATCTCCTTCTTAACCAGCTTCACCATCGCCTGGATGTACTTTTCGACGAACGCTTCGTCGGCGTCGACTTCCTCAGCGATGGAGAACTCCATTCGGACATTCTCCGGGGTGGGGTTGGAGGGGATTTTCAGGTCGTGAAGGCTGAAGGCGAGGCGCCCCATTTTCTTGACGAGGTCGTCGTAGGAAACGCCCGTTTCCTGTGCGAGGAACTTCTTTGTCTCCTCCTCGTAGTCCGCGCTGGTGCCGGACAGTTTATAAAAAAGCGCCTTCAGCTCCGCGAGCGGAAACGCCTTCGCCACCGGGTGGTTTTCCAGTTTGTAGATGCCGGCGTTATCGACTTCCAGGTAGGCTACGGATTCATCCGGCAGCACCGTGGCGGGGTCGGCCGCCTGGAGCGGTAGAGACATCAGCGAGGAAAAGGCCAGCAGGAGGCCGGACTTGCGAAACAGGGGGGTGACAAGACGTGATTTCATAAGAGTAAAACAGGGTGGGTTGAATGAGAGGTTATTCGCTGTCCGGGCGCACCATATAACGGCCGTGAGCGCGAAAAACGCGGGGTTCGATGAACATCTTTTCGACGTGGTGGAGCGGGAATTCGACGCCCTTGAGCAGTTCTGAAGTGTCCACGGACCTGAAGTTTTCCATGCCTGGAAAATGCCCGGCGATTCCGGCCAGCACGAGGATAAGCGTGCGTCCGGTCTCGTTCATATCCTCGTAGCGCGT
>DATAIE010000378.1:0-5175 GCA_036262875.1 Verrucomicrobiales bacterium | reverse complement strand
CCCGTTCCTTCATCGGTGTGGAAACATCCCCGGACCTCACCACCTGGACGTATGTGGGTTCCGGCGCCAATTATGTGGAAGAGACCGCATTGTCCCTCGTCATCACCCTCGCGGGACCGACCCCGGCAACACAGGATAAACTCTTTGTAAGACTTCGGGTAGTAGTGCCCTGAGGAAAGCAGTGGGCCTGCCCCAGAGGGCTCCCGAAGACACAAGTAGAGTGCCTGTCCTGTAGGGGGACAGGCACTCGTTCTTTGTACGGTCACCGGCGGGAAGGATGCCGGAGAGAGCGTGGAGGCCCCCAGGGAAGAGCCGGACGGGGACGCGGGGAGAGCCCCCTGGAATCCAGGTTTCCTTTTTTGGAATCTGTATCAAGCTCCGCGCTCCTTTTCTGACAACTCCATGAGCAGTGACCGACGCAGACCTTTTCCCTTCGACGAATTTGAGCCCCGCTGGCAGGCGCTCTGGGACGC
This sequence comes from Verrucomicrobiales bacterium, assembly GCA_036262875.1. Taxonomy (GTDB): domain Bacteria; phylum Verrucomicrobiota; class Verrucomicrobiia; order Verrucomicrobiales; family V1-33; genus V1-33. The sequence continues at coordinate 4,702 of DATAIE010000378.1, read as the reverse complement.
CGAAAAAACCTTTCGCACCCCGGGCCCGGGCGATGCGGACTTCGATGCGTCCCGCCCCAAATTCTATGTGCTCGATATGTTCCCCTACCCCAGCGGCTCCGGCCTCCATGTGGGGCACCCGGAGGGCTATACCGCCACGGACATTCTGGGCCGCACAAAGCGGATGCAGGGATATAATGTACTGCACCCTATGGGCTGGGACGCCTTTGGCCTGCCCGCCGAGCAGTATGCCATCAAGACCGGGCAGCACCCGCGGGTGACGACAGCGGCCAACGTGGACAACTTCCGGCGGCAGTTGAAGGCCCTGGGTTTTGGGTATGACTGGGACCGTGAAGTGAACACCACCGATCCCGGCTACGTCCGGTGGACGCAGTGGATTTTTCTCCAGCTCTATCATTCGTATTTTTGTGAGGAGACGCAAAAGGCGAGGCCCGTGAGTGAACTGGAGTCCAAAGGCTGGTCGCGCGAACAGATCGACGCGGTGCGGCTGGCCTTCGTTCATGAAGCGCCCGTCAACTGGTCACCCTCCATGGGTACCGTGCTCGCCAATGAGGAGGTGGAGGAATGGAGGAACAAAGGGGAGACAGTGGAACGCCGTCCGCTGCGCCAATGGATGCTGCGCATTACCAAATACGGCGAGCGTTTGAGCGATGAACTGGAGGGTCTCGACTGGCCGGAAGGCATCAAGCTGCTCCAAAAAAACTGGATAGGCCGCAGCGAGGGAGCGGAGGTGAATTTCACCGTTGGAGAGCATACGATCACCGTTTTCACCACGCGGCCCGACACCCTCTTCGGCGCGACCTATATGGTGCTCGCACCGGAGCATCCATTGGTATCGCAGATCGCCGCCGCGGATCAGCAACTCGAAGTGGAAGGCTACCAGCGGTCCTGCGCCGATAAGTCGGACATGGAGCGCGGCGAGCTCAACAAGGACAAGACGGGAGTCTTTACTGGAGCGTATGCCGTCAATCCGGTGAATGGTGAGCGCATTCCTGTCTGGATCGCCGACTACGTCATGATGGGCTACGGCACCGGCGCGATCATGGCCGTACCGGCCCATGATGAACGCGACTTTGAGTTCGCGAAGAAGTTCTATCTGCCGGTCGTGCAGGTGGTAAAACCGGCAGGGGACGCGGACTGGCAGGGCTACACCGATCCAGGCACCGCGATCAACTCCGGCTTTCTGGACGGGCTGCCCACCGCCGAAGCGAAAACGAAGATCATCGACTGGCTGGAACAGCAGGGCCTCGGCAAGCGCCGCATTCAATTCAAACTGCGCGACTGGCTGTTCTCCCGCCAGCGCTATTGGGGTGAGCCGTTTCCCATCGTTTGGGAAAATGGTGAACATCGAGCGATCCCCGATAATGAACTGCCTCTGCTTCAACCGGAGTTGGAGGACTTCAAACCAACTGGCGATCCTCGGGGGCCACTCATCAAGGCTACGGACTGGATCCGTTACTCTGACCTGGCTCAGCGCGAGACGAACACCATGCCGCAGTGGGCCGGATCATGCTGGTATTACCTGCGCTATTGTGACCCAAAGAACACGGAACGCTTCATTTCCAAAGAAGCGGAGGCCTACTGGCTCGGCGGCAACGGCAGGCCCGGAGCCGTGGACCTCTATGTAGGCGGCACAGAGCACGCCGTGCTGCATCTGCTCTACGCCCGCTTCTGGCATAAGGTGCTTTTCGATCTGGGGCACCTCAGCACACCGGAGCCGTTTCAGCGGCTGGTAAACCAGGGGCTCATCCTGGGCGAGGACGGACAGAAGATGTCCAAATCCCTCGGCAACGTGGTGAATCCGGACGATGTCGTCCGCGAGTATGGCGCGGACTCGCTGCGTCTCTACGAGATGTTCATGGGTCCCCTGGAACAGGTGAAGCCATGGAGCATGAAGGGAGTGGAGGGAGTATCCCGCTTTCTCGCCCGCGTGTGGCGTCTCGCCTTCACTGAAACCGAATCCGGCTGGGAAGTGAACACGAAGGTCCTTCACGCGCCCTGCACCGACAAAGCGCTTCGCCGCGTGGTGCACGAGACCATCCGTAAGGTGACGGAGGACATGGAGAAACTGAGCTTCAACACGGCCATCTCCCAAATGATGGTCTGCACGAACACCTTTATCTCCGCCGCCGTGGTGCCGCTGGAGGAATTTGTCATGCTGCTGTTGTGCCTCAATCCCTTCGCGCCGCACGTCAGTGAGGAAATCCACGCGCGGCTGCGAAAGTCGTTTCCGTCACTGGACGCGCGCCAGCTTTGTCAGCAGTCGTGGCCTGTTTGCGATCCTGAGGCTCTCATCGTGGATGAGATCAGCATCGTGGTGCAGGTGAACGGCAAACTGCGCGACAAAGTCACCGTGCCGTCCGGTGCTGACAACGCCGCCACGGAAGTCGCCGCCATGGCCGCTCCGAAAGTGGTGGAAGCCGTCGGCAGCGGGACCGTGGTAAAGGTGATCGTGGTGCCAGGCAAACTGGTGAACATCGTGGTGAAGCCCTGACGCCTGACCTCCCGCCTTCATGAATTCAGAATCGCCTCTTCCCCCGCCAGAGAATCCGCCGCCGGTCGACCCCGTGGTGACTGCGCCCGCAGACGAACCGGAAACCGTCGCTCCCAAACAGGAGGATCCTTTGCTGAATCTGCTGCTGAACGTGCTGGCTCCGGTGACGGTGCTGAGCATGTGCAGCAAGGATGATACCTGGTACGGTCTCGGCCCCAAATGGGCACTCATCGTTTCCGTGCTGCTGCCCCTCGGTTACTTCATCTACGACTACGTCAAACGCCGGAAGATCAACATGCTTTCCATCATCGGCATCGTGAGCGTGCTGCTCACGGGCGGGCTGGGTCTCCTGAACCTGAGCGCAGTCGCCTTCGCCTGGAAGGAAGCCTCCGTGCCGCTCGTGCTGGGCGGCGTGATTCTCTTCGCCGGACAGGGGAAAAAATCGCTCGTCAGGCAAATCCTCCTCAATCCGGACCTGGTCAACGTGAAGAAACTGGACCGCGCCCTGGAGGTACACCAGTCCGGCCCGGCGTTTGACCGGCTGCTGAAAACCAGCACCTGGCTGCTGGCGTGTTCCATGCTGGTGAGCGCCGTGCTGAACTACTTCTCCGCCATCTATTTCCTGGGCGATACCACCCCGGGCTCCTCCGCCTACACAGAGGCCATCGGCAAACAGCACGGCTGGGGCTCCTTGATCGTTCTCGTTCCCAGCATGGCGGTAATGGTGTACGCAATGACCCGGCTTTTCAAAGGAGTGAAAAAACTGACCGGGCTGACGCTGGATGATATTATGCATCCGCCGGCGAAGAAGAAAAACGCGCGCTCCGTCCCTCCGGCTGCCAGCTCCGGAACGGAAGGAGGAAAAGCAGAATGACGAAGCCAGAAATCAGAATCCCGAAAGAATGACGAAGTCCGAATGACGAGCGGCGACCGTCTCCGGATTCGGTTATTCGTCATTCCTTCGGATTTCGGAATTCTGATTTCGTCATTTCCACTCACCTCCTCACCGATTCCGCCTTATCCACCAACTGCAGAAACTCCCCCCGATACCCGTTAGCATCATCGCCTTTGCTGCCTTTGGCGAGAGCCCTCACATCCTCCCATGAGATTCCGGGATAGCGGCTGTTGTTGAGCAGGGAGGCAAATCCGGCGACAGCGAGAGCCCAGCGGGTTTCGGGAGAGGCCTGGTCGATCTTCGTTCCGTTGTCCTTCACGGGCACTTCCATGAGGTCGCTTTCATCTCCGTCGGGAGCCTTCCAGCGAAGCTTCAGCGTCATGGTCTCGCCGCTGAGTGCCTCAGGGGTCGGGGGAGTCGCAGGCGCGGCGGTCACCGGTTCCGGCTGGGGCTGATACTTCAGTTTTTCAGTGACCTTTGCCGGTTGGTCCGGCACGCCGGCGGGAATGAGTTCATACAATGCGGTGACGGTGTGTCCGGCCCCGATTTCACCCGCGTCCTTCTTGTCGTCATTGAAATCCTCCTTGGCCAGCATGCGGTTTTCATAGCCAAGCAGCCGGTAACTGCGGATGACGGCGGGGTTGAACTCGATTTGAATTTTGACGTCCTTCGCGATGGTGACGAGCGTGCCGTTCAGTTGATCCGCCAACGTCTTTCGCGCCTCGCTGAGACTGTCGATGTAGGCGTAGTTGCCGTTCCCTTTGTCCGCCAGCAGTTCCATCGTGTCGTCCTTTGTGTTGCCCATGCCGTAGCCCAGCACGCTGAGAAAAGTGCCGCCTTTGGCCTTTTCAGTAATGAGTCTGAGCAATTCCTTGTGGCTGGTGGCCCCTACATTGAAGTCTCCGTCCGTCGCCAGGATGACGCGGTTGATCCCCTCTTTCTGGAAGTGCTTCGCCGCCTGTGCGTAGGCGTGCGTGATTCCGCTCGCGCCATTCGTGCTGCCGCCTGCGTTGAGCGCATCGATGGCCGCCACGATGCGGCTGCGGTCCCTGCCGCTGGTGGCGGGAAGTGCGACGCCGCTCTCGCCGGCATAGGTCACCAGCGAAACGGTGTCCTTGTCCGACAAGCGCTCCACCACGAATTTAAGGCTCTTCTTTACGAGCGGGAGTTTATTTTCATCACTCATGGAGCCGCTCACATCCACGAGGAAGACGAGATTCACCGCCGGGCGCTCACTCTGCGCCACTTCTTTCCCCTTCAACGCGATGCGGGCGATCCGGTGCGTGGCATCCCACGGTGCCGAGGTCATCTCC
>DATAIE010000377.1:0-3207 GCA_036262875.1 Verrucomicrobiales bacterium | reverse complement strand
CGGTGGCCTGGAGGGCGGGAATGTGTGCGGTGGCGGCCCAGCCGTAGCCGATGATGCCGGTATTGTAGATTTTTGCCATGGGAGTGAATTGGCAGGATGCCGCGGAAGACTACGGACAGAATTCCGCCGGAAGCAAACACATCCCGGGCGGGTTTGCATACTTTTCCCCGGTGACACAAATGGTTATTCCGTTCCCGGCTGCAGGTCCACGATGCTCACGGGCCGTTGCATCGCCGCGTTCAGCTCGGCCGCGGAGATCTCCCCCTCCGAGCGGCTGATCACAACCGTGGCAACACCATTACCCACGAGGTTTGTTAGAGCGCGGCATTCGCTCATGAACCGGTCAATCCCCACCAGCAGCGCCAGCGATTCGATGGGAATGGAGGGCACTGCGGCCAGCGTCGCAGCCAGCACGATGAATCCGGAGCCGGTGACACCGGTCGCACCTTTGGACGACAGCATCGCCACGAGGAGCAGGGTGATCTGCTGCCCAAGGTCGAGAGGCGTATTGGTGGCCTGCGCCAGAAAGACCGCAGCCATGGTCATGTAGATGTTCGTGCCGTCGAGATTGAAACTGTAACCCGTGGGGATGACGAATCCCACGGTCGATTCCCGGCAACCCAGCCGGCGCATTTTCTCCAGCATGCCGGGCAGCGCCGTTTCGGACGAACTCGTCCCCAGCACCAGCAGCAACTCCTCCCGGATGAAGCCGATGAAACGGAAGATCGAAAATCCCGCGAGCCGGGCAATCAGTCCGAGGACGATGATGATAAAGCAGCCGGCGGTGAGATAAAAGCATCCCATCAGTGACAGCAGTGGCCGCAGCGCCGAAACGCCGAAACTCCCCACCGTGAAGGCCATGGCGCCGAACGCCGCGAGCGGCGCCACCTTCACCACGATGTGCATGATACCGAAGAAAACCTTCTCCGCGCTCGCGAGAGCATGGAGGATGGGCTTCCCCCTTTCCCCCATGAAGGAGATCGCGAAGGCGGTGAGAATAGCAATGAGGAGGACCTGCAGGATATCCCCCGTCGCAAACGCGTCGAAGAAGGATTTCGGAATGATGTTCAGAATGAAATCGACGGTGTTTTGCGAGTGCCCCTTTTCCACATACTCTTTGATCTTCGAGGGATCGGCCTTGATGTCCCCGGGGAAACCGGCTCCCGGCTGCCAGACGTTGACGACCACGAGCCCGATGATCAGAGCGAACGTGGAAACGATCTCAAAGTAGATCAGCGTCTTGAGCCCCAGGCGGCCGACTTTTTTGCCGTCGCCCAGGGAGGCGATCCCGTGCACCACCGTGCAAAAGATGATGGGCGCGATGATCATCTTCACGAGTTTGACGAACCCGTCGCCGAGCGGCTTCAGTTGCGTTCCGGTGCCAGGGAAAAAATAGCCGCAGGCAATGCCGATCCCCACGGCGATGAGCACCTGAATGTAGAGGACGCGATACCACGGCTTCCTCTTCCCGGCACTGCCGGCGGGCGGCCCGTTTCCTGACGCGGAATGCTGACTCATGGTTAGGAGGATTTCATACGCTGAAAGAACCTCTCATATCCGACAGGCGGGCGCGTTTTCGAGAAAAATCGGCGTGCCCCGCGGAAGCCTCCCATTCCCGGAGAATGGCGATTGCCAGCCCTGTCCGCCCGCCGCACTCTCGCCGCCGCGTATGTCCGATTCCCCGGATCAATCCCCGGCCCCGAATCAACGGGGCCTTGTTACCCTCTTCGGATTCACCGTGCTGTTGAGCGCGGCTCTGGTCTTCCTCATCCAGCTTCTCTTCGCCCGTTTGCTTCTCCCGCAGCTGGGCGGAACGGCAGCGGTCTGGAACACGTCCATGGTCTTTTATCAGGCGGTGCTTCTCGCCGCGTATGGATACGGACACGTCATCTCCACCAGACTGAATCTGCGGGCTCAAATAGCTGTCCACGGGCTGGTGCTCCTCCTCCCGTTTTTGGTGCTGCCTCCGGCGATTGCGGCGGACTGGATTCCACCGGCGGGGAGTGACCCCACACTGTGGGTGCTCGGGATTCTGGCGGCGGGAGTTGGCCTGCCGTTCTTTGCCGTGGCCACCACCAGCCCGCTGCTGCAAAAATGGTTCGCCGGTACGCGCCATCCCCGTGCCGGGGATCCTTATTTTCTATATGCCGCGAGTAATGTGGGAAGTCTCGCCGGGCTGCTGAGCTATCCATTTCTCATTGAGCGCATGGCAACGCTGAAATGGCAGGCCAACGGATGGGCGATCGGATACGGCCTGGTGGTCGTCGTGACGGCGCTGTGTGCATGGAAAGCCCTGCGGAATGCCGCACCCTCTGCGATAAAGCCGGTCACGGCGGTGAAAGCCCCCGCCCTGCCGTGGAGAAGGCGGGCAAAATGGATGGCCTGCGCGGCGGTGCCTTCCAGTCTGATGCTCAGCGTCACCAGTTACATCTCCAGCGACCTCGCCGCGGTGCCCCTGCTGTGGGTGATGCCGCTGGCGCTCTACCTGATTACCTTCATCGTCGCTTTTTCCCGCCGGCCCGCCGGTGAAGACGACGTGGACAGCACCCGCCGTATTGCCCCGCTGCTGCTGCTGGCCGTGTCCGTGGCGATCGCGGCGGGATTCAATTCGCCACTGGGAGTCATGATCGCCCTGCATCTCCTGGCGTTTTTCGTGCTCGCGTTCGTCTGCCACCGCAAGGCTGCCCGTGACCGGCCCGATCCCGAATACCTCACCTCCTTTTACTTCTGTCTCTCGCTGGGCGGCTTTCTCGGCGGGGCCTTCACCTCGCTCCTCGCGCCCCGGTTGTTCAACGGCACGCTTGAATACCACCTCATGCTGATCGCGGCGGCGGCGCTGATTGTTACCGTTTCCGACGACCGACAACCGGCACCACAGAAGCAGCGGCGTCCGTGGGGACTGCCTGGCTTTGCAGCGATGATCGCCATCGTCATCTGGTCAGCCCTGGGACAGTATGTGGAAAATCCCGTGCTCCGCCTCCTGGGTGCGGCGGTGCCTGCGGCGGCGTGTCTTCTCCTTGCGAGGCGGCCTGCCGGTTTCGCGATCGGCGTCGGCGCGATTCTCCTTTCCTCTTACTTTTTCCCGCCTGGCGATGCTGCGATGCTCCATGTGGAGCGCAGTTATTTTGGCATTCACCGTGTCTTCCAGCGGCCCTACGGTTACCGGTGGCTCATCCACGGCAGCACCCTCCACGGCGTTCAGAACAT
>DATAIE010000376.1:0-3131 GCA_036262875.1 Verrucomicrobiales bacterium | reverse complement strand
AATAATAGCCGATGAATTTGTCGGTCGCGTTTTGATTGAACGCCGGATCGGTATTGTCAGCGATCTGTGTTCCCTCATCTCCGTCACCATAGCCCAGTTCGGCGGGGCCAATTTTCCAGTCGGCGTTTTCCACAAATGCAGCGGTGCGCCAGGTGGTCCCCAGATTCCGGTTGGCGAGAACAAGTGAATCAAAGTAATGCCAGCCGGCGGACTTGTAGGGAAGCACTTCGTCTGTGATCGTCCCCGGGACCGTCGCGGTGACGACGAGGGGAGTGTTTTTGACGGCGGTGTAGGTGTCCGCAGCTGTCACGGGTGCATCCGGCACATCGGTGACATTGACCGTGACGGTTGTGATCGCGGATTGAGCCGAGCCGTCGGTCGCGCGATAAGTGAACGTGGTCTGGCCGGCAAAATTGGCCGCCGGAGTGAAGGTGAAACCGCCATTGGCATTCAGCGCGACCGTTCCGTTAGTGGAGGGTGCCACGATGGTGGCCGTGAGCGCCTGATTTTCCACATCCGTGTCATTGGCGAGGACCCCCGTGGCGGCGGGAACTGTAAGGGGCGTATCCTCCGTGGTGGTGTAGGGTCCGTCCGCGATGCCCACTGGGGCGTCGTTCACCGAGGTGACCGTGAGCGCCACTGTGGCGATATTCGAAGGCGACGTGCCGTCTGTGGCATGGTAGGTGAACGAATCCGGCCCATTGTAGTTTGCCGCCGGGGTGTAGAGGAACGTGCCGTCCGCGTTGAGGGCGAGCGTACCGTGGGAGGTGCCTGTATCCAGAACCGCCGTGGTGGCGCCGCCGGTGTCGTTGGCGAGGAGCGATCCGCCGCCCGCGGCCATGCTCACGGAAATGTTGTCAAAATTAACCGTGCCGTTTTCATCACCGTTACTCGGCCGGGGACCGAAGCCCCCAAAGGTAAAGATGTGGTTTCCCGCAGTGAGAGGAATGTCCAGCTCATAGGTGGCCCAGCCGGTGTCGGCGGCACCGGCATTCCCCACCTGCCTGACGAGGTAGTTTCTGCCGGGAGGAGCGTAGCGGGTACCGTCCACCAGGACGATCGCCTCGGCATACTCGGTATCCTCGAGGTCCGTGGTGCGCGCACGGGCATCGCACTTCACATGCACGGTGCCCGCGGAGGGGAGCGTGAGGGTCCGGCGCCAGCCGCCGGAGACATTGGTGCCGCTGCCGCCAAAGTTCCCGCGCGTGATTACGACGTTGACGGAACTGCCGGGATTGCCGGTCCCGGTGTCCAGATCTCCATCCGCCGAACTGGCCCGGTTGGTGCCATCCACATTGTCGGCGTAGGCCAGTCCTCCGAGGACGCTGGAAGTGCCGGGGGTGAGCGTCACGTCAATACCGGCATCGGAGCTGTTTTGGTTTCCGCCGCCGTACGTCTGGTGGAGTTCCACGGCCAGCACGTTGTTCCCTGCCACCAGCTTGCCGGTGAGGGTGACAGCGATGTCCTCATAGGTCGTCTCGCTTGGATTGGCGTCAGTGGCGGTCTGAGTCGTAATGGTGCCAGGAGGCTGCAACTGACCGGAATCCATTCCCAATCGTCCGATTTCCTGACCGTTGAGATAAAAAATGGCTCCGTCGTCCACGAGGGCATGCAGGGTCCACTGAGCGATAGCCGCCTGCGCAGCGGTGGCCGTGAACGTGTGACGGAATAAATAGGTGGTGACCGAATAGTTGCCTCCGCCGGTAGAGATGCCCGTCAGCAGATTGGGAGCTCCGGGCATTCCATCCACTCCGCCGCCTTGAATGGGAAGGGATGCTGTCTGCCATCCGGCGATGGTGGAGGTGGCGGTATTGAACGCAAGATCCTTCCAGTTCGCCGCCTCCGCATCCGCAGGATAATCGTCTGCCGTCTGCCCGTTGAGACTGTTCTTGATCTTGTCCAAATATTGCCACGGGCCGGCGGCCAGGTTGTCCGTCTGGGAGGGTTCGAAATTCGTCGAGAGCAACGAGGTGACAGTTGTGCCACCATTCAACGGAACATCCTCGTCGGTCGTGTAACTGTCATTCACTGCAACGGGCGCGGCACCGGAGATCGCAAGACTGCACAACAGGGCCGAAAAGGTCAGATCTAACTTCATATTTACCGAAGGGAGGGATGGGTGAGGCGAGGAGAGCAAAATCCGGACGGATTGTCCCGAGAAATCGGTCATTGGAGAATGCCTTAGGCAAAGCCCCTAAACACCGAACAACGTGCACACCCGGATTCGCGCTCACCGGACAATAAAATCCCCGCCTGAGTAACAGGAGTGTTACAATTTCGACAAACAGCCTTCGCTGCTTAATGCAGCTTTCACCAGGCCGGGTTTGAAGCCCGGATCACGGAGCGAGCGTAGCCCGCAAACGCATCACACGGCGCGGTGCCTCTCTGATCCCAAACTCGTCCCGCACAATAAAAACAGAGGGAGAGGAATCGACCGGAACGGTTTCATTGGTGCTCCAAAAGGCACCCGTATCATCGCTGACTTCGATCTTCAGTGTGGCATCGAGAGCGAGAGGATTTCGCCGCACGATGGCAGTGAGATACTTGTCACCCAGCGCGGGGAGGCCGAGGTCCGAAAGATTGGTTAGGCGGTAGTCCGGCGAGAACTGGACCGCATCAGGAACACGCGGGTCGCTGCCGATGGCAAATTCGAGGAGATTCACCAGACCGTCCGAGTCCGCATCCGCGTTGGGGTCCGCCAGTCCCGCGTTGATTTCGTCCCCGGAAAAACGGGAGTTGCGCCAGCCGGTGAACGTAATAGCGGCTGCGCCGGTTCCTCCACCGAGATATTGCACGAACGGCAGAGACTTGGTGTCATACCCGTCACCGGGGCCGCCAACGAAGGCTTCAGAGGCGGCGAGGTTTCCGTTAGGCACGACATAGAGGAAACCACTGGTGCTGTAGCCGTCTCCGGCACCGCCCAAATAAGTGAGGGCGAAGGCCGGCGCTCCGTTGATCTGCACAAACGCAGCCCCCGAGAAATCATAACCGTCGCCGCCGGTGCCGGTGGCGGAATAGAGGACTTCCGGCGCTGAGTTGCCATCGATGGGCTGATGGCGGACTCCATCCGAATCATAGCCGTCTCCTCCGGTTTCCGTGGCCGAGTAGAGCACCGCAAGCGGTGTGCCGCC
>DATAIE010000375.1:0-2986 GCA_036262875.1 Verrucomicrobiales bacterium | reverse complement strand
TGCAGCACGATCGCTCATGCCATCACGGAGAACATGACTCTTCAGGAGGCAGGCAGGTTGCCGGAGGGACTTCCACCGCGGATCAGGGAGCGCGCTCTGCTGGTGCTCGCGGGCCGTGCCACCACGGACGATCTCTCCGCGTCCGCAGTTTCCCTCGCGGAGGTTCTGCAGCGAAATGCCGGAGATGAAGGGCTTCAAAAAGAAGGCGCTGGAATCGCGGCTGATGCCGTTCAGCGGATGGTACACGATGAAGCGCCGCGGGAGGCGGCCGTTTGGGTGCAAGCGCTTCCGGCGGGGACGGCAAAAACGGCGGCAACCGAAAAACTCGTTAGCGAATGGGCGGAGGCGGACGCAGCGGCGGCCTCGGAATGGGTAACCGCACTCCCCGCCGGCGAGGTCCGCGGGGCCGCCGTCAACGCTTTGATCGAAGCCATCGCCGGAAGTGAGCCGGAACGGGCACTGGAGTGGGCGAAGTCCATCCCCGCCGCCGGGCCGCGCACGGAACAGATTGGCAGGATCATGCGCCAGTGGCTGCCGGCGGCTCCCTTCGCCGCGATGCGCGCCGTTGAAGCACTGCCGGAGGAGGTGCGATTCGCCATCTGGAGTCAGGAAGAGTGACCTCTATGTCCCTGCCCCGGGGGCATGCGCCCCTAAAATAACCCAAATAGCTCTTTACCTCACCATGGTTATGCTAAGATTTTAGCCCACAGCCGCATCCTTATGCAAAAGATTCTCCTTACTCTCGCCGGTGTATTACTGGGTCTCGCTGCCGGCTGGTTCATACGCGGAGCGCAGGAGAAACCGGCGGAAAAGCCGGCCCGCATTCCGGCGGCGGTTCCAACGGAAACCGCCAAAGCTCCCGTACCGGTGGCCGCGAACGGACTCGCCACGGCCTGGACCGGTTCGGCGAACTCCGGCGGGCCCGCACCGTTCACCTCGCTCGAGGAACTGATTTCCATTATAGACAGCCTCGACATGGACGATGAGCTTGGCTATGTGGAAATGTTCACCGGCGTTCCGCGACTAATGTGCACAGACCTGGCCGCGACCCGGCGCCTGCTGGCTGAACTGGAAGGCTCGGAGCGTCCCAAAGGAGAATCGCGGGGAATTCTGGCGTTTTCCCTGCTGGCCCGGTGGATGATGCAGGAACCGGAAGGCGCCATCGAATTTGCCAAAGTCCATCCGGGCATCTTTGGCTCCTCCGGAAACATGATGGCCTCCGGCATCCCTCAGGAATTTGCGTCCATGGGTATCATGATGCTGGCCAAAAAGAATCCCGCTGCCGCCCGTGCCATGGTGGAAACCCTGCCAAAAGACGACCAGGAGGAAGCGCTGGAAATGCTGAAGACGATCGAGTCGATGCATGATCCGGAAGGCGCTTTGAAGGCCCTGCCGGCCGACGGTTCGGGAGACCCGGAACCCATCGTGGGACGCTGGGCGCGGAAGGATCCTGAGGCGGCGCTCCGCTGGATCAACAGCCGGGACGAAGACGAACGGGAGGATCTACTGGCGGCAGTGGCCGAAGGCTGGGCCAAGAAAGACTGGAAAGCAGCGGCGCAGTGGGCAGCCGGCCTGCCTGCCGAAGTCGACCGGGCGGGCGTCTATTCCAAAATCATCGACTCCTTCGACACAGACACAACGCCCGCGCAGGCCGCCGCGGACCTTGCAGGTTTGCCGCAGGCCCTGGCCGACCGGGCGCTGCTGGCCCTGGAGCAGCACAGCGGGAAAAGTGAAGAGTCCGCGGCAGCGGCGGCCCGGGTGCTGGAGATTCTCAAACGAAACGCGGGCGACGAAGCGTTCCAGTCCGGAGCAGGCTCGGCGGTGGACTCCATGGCAAGAACACTCGCCGCCGGCGAAGGGAAAAGCGCGGCGGACTGGGCGATGTCGCTGCCGCCAGGCCCGGCGCAGACTTCGGCCATCAGCACCGTCACCAGTGAATGGGCTGAGCACGAACCCGTAGAAGCCTCCGCATGGGTGACCAGCCTCCCGGCCGGCGAACTGCGGGAGAAAGCGGCGACGCAACTCATCGAGAAAATCGCCGGCAACGATCCTCAGCACGCCTTCGAGTGGGCCAAATCCCTAACAGATGAAGAGGAGCGGACCGGGCAGATGGGCAAAGTCCTGCGGCAGTGGCTGCCCAAGGATCCCTTCTCAGCGATGAAAGCGGTTGAATCGCTGCCGGCGGATGTGCGGGCGGAAATCTGGAGCAAAGAGGAGCAATAACATTGTCAGACGGCGGGAAAGACGCTAGAGTCTCTCCGGTCCCGTTTCCGGCAACTTCCGAACGGCCCGTCCGTCCGGGCAACCCCTGTCACGTCCATGTCGCTCCAGTTTTCAGGCATCGTCGAGAATAAAAGGCACCTCGGTTTCGATTCCATCCGCCCAAAAGAGATTTTTTGCCGCAAGGGCGGTTCACGGGCTCTGAAGGTTCCGCCGAACGATCCAGGCATCTACGAGTTCAAATCTTCAAATCCGCATGTGGCCACGGCGGAGAGTGTCGTCAATCCTCCGCCGGGGGAATGGCATGTCGAGATAAAGGGCAAGGCGCGGGGCACCGCCATCATCACGTCCCATCGCGACGGCCAGCAGGAGGATGAGGTCACTGTCTACGTGTATCCTGACCGCGTTGTGAAAGTGAACTTTTACCGGTGCTACGATACCATTGCACGGGAAGCCCCGTATTTCACCCACTCCGATGTGCCGGATGCCCTCGCCCGCATCAATGCACTCTACAAATACCAGGCCGGCATCGTCTTCGAGTCCCATTTGCTCAAGACACCGATCGTCGATCCCCAGGTGGATCTTCGCACTCCGAATCAGACCGAGGAGCAATACCGGAAGGTATTTGCCTACATGAAGCTGGTCTGCGATCAGTTCGATACAAGCTCCTCTCACCGGAACATCTTCCTCGTGAGGAAGTGGTCTGCAAAAGACCGGCCGGGTGAAGCGGCGGAAAGCGCGATGCGGGATGTCTTTGGCACCACCC
>DATAIE010000374.1:0-3832 GCA_036262875.1 Verrucomicrobiales bacterium | reverse complement strand
AGGCGCAGGCGATGGACATCTTCGATGGCAAGACGCTGCAGGGCTGGGATGGAGACCCGCGGTTCTGGAAGGTTGAAGAGGGTTGCATCACCGGACAAACGACCAAGGAAGTGCCGACGGAGGCAAACACTTTCCTGACATGGACCGGAGGCGAGGTGGATGACTTTGAATTGACCTGCGAGTACAAACTCATCGGCGGCAACAGCGGGGTGCAGGTGCGCAGCTTCCCTCTGGACCGGAAGTGGGGAGTGGGCGGCTATCAGGCCGATTTTGAGTCCGGCGACCGCTATTCCGGGATTATCTATGGCGAAGCCTGGTCCGGACGCGGTGTGCTGGCGGACCGCGGGCAGAAGACTCTCATGGGAGACGACCACAAACTGGTGACGAAGGAGCAGTTCGCGGAGGCGGCGAGCCTTCAAAAGGTTGTGAAGAAGGAGGACTGGAACGCGCTGAAGGTGACCGCCAAAGGCTGGACTATCGAGAATTCGATCAACGGCACTGTCACTGCGAGTTTCACGGACGATGATAAGAGCGTGCGGCGCCGCGGCGGACAGCTTGCCCTCCAGCTTCACGCCGGGCCGGCCATGAAGGTGCAGTTTCGCCATGTGAAGTTGAAACGCCTGCCGATGGGGGATGTGAAGAAGATCGTCTTCATTGCCGGACGGCCAAGCCATGGACGGGGAGAGCACGAACACCGCGCCGGAAACATGCTGCTGGCCAAATCATTGAATACCGCCGCAGGGGATCGTTTTTACGCCACGGTCTACAGCAATGGATGGCCCGCGGACCCGACGAAATTTCAGAACGCTGACGCCATCGTGATGTTTTGCGACGGGGGTGGCGGGCACATGGTGAACGCCCACCTGAACGAGGTGGAGGAAGCCCAGGCGCGCGGCGCGGGCGTGGGTGCCATTCACTACGGGGTGGAAGTCGAGAAAGGACCCAGCGGAGACGCCTTCCTGAAATGGATGGGCGGATATTTCGAGGCCAACTGGAGCGTGAATCCCCACTGGGACGCCGAATACAAGACCCTCCCCCAGCACGCCGTGACGCGGGGAGTGGAACCCTTCAAGGCCAACGACGAATGGTACTATCACATGCGTTTCCGTGAGGGCATGAAAGGCGTGACTCCGATTCTGACCGCGCTTCCACCCAAAGAAACGCTCAGCCGGAAAGACGGTCCTCACGAGGGCAATCCTGCGGTCCGCGAAGCCGTCCTTACCAAAGGGGAGCCTCAGCATATGATGTGGGTGAGCGAAAACGACAATGGCAGCCGCGGCTTCGGTTTCACCGGAGCCCACTATCACCGCAACTGGCAGGACAACAATTTCCGGAAGGTGGTGCTCAACGCCATCGCCTGGATCGCCAAAGCGGAAATTCCCGCGGGCGGAATACAGACTCCGACTCCCACGGACGAGGAGATGAAGGCGAATCAGGATAAGAAGTAAGCCCATTCCCGGGTCCCGGCGGGTCTGAAAAACCCGAATTTTCGGCTTTTCAGGAGGGTGTTTTGCGGGTTAACTCCGGTTTAACCGCGGTGCCGCTAATAGTTCAAACAAGGCTGATGCGATGAAAGTTCCCCCTCCTCAAACCCTCATCGTCTGCGTAAAACCCCCACAGACCATCGTCCGGCAATGCGTGTTGGCTGCCGCGTCGTATGTTTCGGTTCTGTGTGGTGCGGCCAACGCTCAGTCAGCCCCGGCCGCGCCAACTCTTTTTGTGGATGAGGCGGTGATATTGAGCCACGGCACCGCACCGGAGAAGACCTATCTGATCGAGCGCTCTCCGGACCTGCAAAGCTGGCTGCCTGCGACGGCGGGTGCCTTCGGCGACGGGAATGACCTGGCGCATGTGCTTTTGGCCACGACGACCAAAAAAGGTGATCTCTTTTTCCGACTCCGGACCGATACTCTCCCCTCCGGCGGCTACGCCCCATGGAAGATGGAGGACCGGTCCATGCTGCTCAACGGCTCCGATGGCCCCAGAAGTCTCATTTTTAACGGGAACGGTGCCGGGGTGATGCTCCAGGGGGTGACGAATGAACCCGTCACCTGGACATGGAAGCGCAGCGGGATGGATACCGGTGTGTGTGTGGTGACCCGGACGTCCGGTGAAGTGGAAACCATCGATGTGAATTTTGCGGCTGCAGACACCGGTTCGTTTGCCAGCCGCCGTGAAAAAGCCGGGATTCCCACCGGTTTCTTCTCCGGCACGTTTCGTAATGTTTCCGATTCTTCGCTGACGACCTTCGCTCCCTCTGCGATCGGGCATGCGCTGGTCACGTTTTCCGGTACCGGTCGCGCGGTCACTGTTGAAGTCAAAGGTGACGGCACGGCGTCCTCACCGGGTCCGTCCGGACCGGTGAACACTCCCTGCACTTACAATCTGAGAGGGGTAATGACCGCCGACCTCAAGCTAAACACGGGAGCACCGGACTCGGACATTTATGTTCTCGAGTTCAACGGCCCGTCGTGCGGGACATACGTCCTGAAGACGAAGAAGAACTTTGTGCTTCGCCGGGAAGCGGCGGGCACGTTCACCATTGCAACCCGGTAGGCGGGTCCCTCCCGCCGCTCAGACGTCGCCAAAGCAGATCCCGACGGCGCGGGCTGTCTGGACGACTTCGCTGTCAGGCTCCACGAGACGGGGTTTTTCCACGGCGTCGCAGATGGGCACACTGTCGACATGATAGGACTGGTAGCTGACCATGTGGCCAAACTTGCCCTCCTCGATGAGCTTTACGGCTTTGACTCCAAAACGCGTGCCGAGCATGCGGTCGAGACTCGTGGGGCTTCCGCCGCGCTGGAGGTGACCCAGGGTGCAGGAGCGGGTCTCTTTGCCCGTGAGTTCTGAGATTTTCGCTGCCACGGCTTCACCGATCCCGCCAAGACGGTGCTCGCCTTCGCTCCGGTTCTCTTTTGTCATGAGGAGACCGCTGGGCAGCTTCGCTCCCTCTGCGACGACCACCATGGTGCTGTGGAGGCCCTTTGCCTCCCGGATTTCGATGGCGCGGCGGATGGGCTCGAAGGAAAACGGGATTTCCGGAATGAGGATCACATGGGCTCCTCCGGCCATGCCGCCCCAGAGGGCGATCCAGCCGGCATGCCGCCCCATGACTTCGACCACCATGACCCGCTTGTGACTGTCCGCAGTGGTGTGGAGACGGTCGAGTGCATCGACGACGGTGCTGACGGCGGAATCGAATCCGAAGGTCATGGCCGTGGCGGCGAGGTCGTTGTCGATGGTTTTGGGCACCCCGACGACCGGGATTCCGGCGTCCATCAACTGCATCCCCGTGGTGAGCGATCCGTCGCCGCCCACGATGACGAGGGCGCGAATTTCGAGCAGCTTCAGCGTGGCCTTCGTTTTTTCGATGATCTCCGGCGCGACCTGCATGATGTCGCCGGCGCCGATCTTCGCGGCAAAGTGTCCTTTGTTGGTGGTGCCGAGAATGGTGCCGCCCAGTTTGAGGATGCCGGAGATTTTGTCCTCTTCGAGAGGCATGTAGTCACCGGGGGGAAGGAGCCCCTCAAACCCGTCGCGGAAACCGATGACTTCCCATCCGAGCTTGCTGGCCGCACCGACCACCCCGTAAATGACTGCATTGAGACCCGGGCAGTCGCCCCCGCTGTTGAGGATGCCGATGCGCATTTTAGAGGATTTGAAGTTGTAGTCGGGGTAGGTCATGAGGTTAGCGGGCAGGAACGGCGTTGGGTTGAGCTCCCGGTGCGGCACTGCCTGCAGCGGCCCGCCAACTGAAGTAAGCGGACCAGCCGTCATTGAGCAGTTGCCATGCCTGACGGAAGCGGTCAGTGGCACCGAGTTCCACGAC
>DATAIE010000373.1:0-5065 GCA_036262875.1 Verrucomicrobiales bacterium | reverse complement strand
GAAGCTTCCGGCCCCCGTGACCCGGAAGGCCGCATGCGCGAGGGAGCGCCGCCATGGGCCCGCGGGCCACGACCGGAGGGTCAGCCCGAGGAAATGCGCGGACTGCGCGGCCGCTGGAGACCATTCAATATCCGGACGATCATTGACATCATCGTCTACGGCGGAGTGGTGAGCCTTACGCATGCCGTGGCCATTCTCCGGCGATCCCGCCAGCGGGAGCGGCGCGCGCTGGAACTGGAGGCCGGACTCGCCCGCGCGCGGCTGGATGCGCTGCGGCTCCAAATCAATCCCCACTTTCTGTTCAATGCGCTCAATGCCATCGCCTCGCTCATCCACAGCCGGCCGGAGGCCGCGGATGAAATGATAGGAAGTCTCAGCGAACTCCTGCGCGCCTCGCTTCACAGCGGAGGCAGCCATGAGGTGACACTGAGCGGAGAAATGGAAATGCTGCGCCTGTTTACGGATATCGAGCGCGCGCGGTTCGGTGAGCGCATCCGGTTTGAAGAGGACCTCGCGCCGGAAACCCTGCCTGCCATGGTGCCCTCACTCATTTTGCAGCCGCTGGTGGAAAACGCCATCCGTCACGGTCTGGAGCCCCGGGTGGAGGCCGGCACCGTCATCGTGCGCGCCCGCCGGAACAGTGGCCGGCTGCTGCTCACCGTGAGCGACAACGGAGCGGGCTACGCCCCCGGTCCGGACGCCGCGGAACACGAGGGGCCCGGCGGCATCGGGCTCTCCAATACGCGCGACCGCCTCCGGGCGCTCTACGGCGCGGACCAAACGTTCACCATTGCCCCCGGCGAATCCGGCGGTACGACGATCACTCTCGATATTCCCTGGCATACGGCATGAAAATCCGCGCTCTGATCGCTGACGATGAACCGCCCGCCCGCGAGCGTGTCCGCCACCTGCTGCGGGAGCACACGGATATCGAAATCCTCGGCGAATGCGGGGACGGGCCGGAAGCCGTGGCCGCGGTGAAGGAATACGCGCCCGACCTGCTGTTTCTGGACGTGCAGATGCCCGGCCTCGATGGATTTGGCGTGCTGGCCGCGCTGCCTCAGGACAAGCTGCCTGTGGTGATCTTCACGACGGCCTACGATCAGCACGCCGTGCGCGCCTTCGATGCCCACGCGCTGGACTACCTGCTGAAACCTTTCAAGCCCGCGCGGTTCAAGGAAGCCGTGCAGCGCGCACGGGAACACCTCGCCGGAAAGCAGGCCGGCGCACAGACCCAAAACCTCATCGATCTCCTCGCCCGCCGCGCTGCGCCGCATCTCACGCGTATTCCCGTGAAGACAGGTGAACGGGTTATCTTTGTCCGCGTCCGCGACATCGAGTGCATCGAGTCCGCCGGGAACTATGTGGTGCTCCACACCGGCGGCGAACAGCACGTGCTGCGCGAAACCCTTACAGATCTGGAGTCACAACTGGACCCCGCCAGCTTCCTGCGCGTCAGCCGCAGTGCGCTGGTGAATCTGAATCACGTGAAGGAACTGCAGCCGATGTTCAAAGGGGACCACGCGGTCATCCTTCACAGCGGCAGAAGCATCCCCATGACACGCGGACTGCGCGAAGTGGAACGGGCGCTGCGGTTTGGTTAACTGTATCCGTCGGTATTACAGATCACGGATAGATATTGACGTGCTTCCTCTGAGCGCCCGTGGGATACGGGGTGCTCCCGCCGGAATGCCCGTGCTCATATTCGTCACCGGTAACACGCGGAACGTGGTGACCGCCGTAGCCGCCGGTGTGAGGAGAGAAGGCAGGTGCGGCGGGGTGCGATGCGGGTGAATGACCGTGGGAATTCCAGCCCATGCTCCGCCCCTGAGGCACTCCGGCCGGGCCTTCGTAAAAACCGGTATCACGGGGGTAGCGGTAACTGGGCTTTTGGTGGGCGTAAAGGGGCGCGCCCTCGTAGGCGGCGTTCATCATGTGGCCGAGGGAAAGGTTGGTCCTCGCGATATATCCGTCGTCCGGCCCGACTTCGCAGGAGGAAAGGAGGGATACCGCCAGGAGGCAGCAGGAAACCGCCGTCAGGCGGGAGAAGTAACGGGAAACGGTCTGGCGAATCATGGTTGGCGGCGGATGGATGTTTTGAAGTCCCGGGGTTCCCGGTCCTGAAATGGGAATACTGAAACGCCGCCGGAAGTAACAAAACTCCCGCGCCTCCCCGCGGCGAAATAAATGCCGGGAACCACCATTTGTTCGTTCGGTTTCCACGGGTGCCGGGTTCTGATACAGGAACACCATCCACGCCATGCCCGCCGACGAGGAAATCGAAGAGATGCCGCCCTCCTCGGACGCTGGCATGTGGTGATCCTTCAGGCCACGGAGACGGTGGCGGAGAGAAAGTAATAAGGTCCCGCGATTTCCCTTTCCTTCAAGCCTCCAGCCGCTGGGTGGCGGCGCGGTCGGGCACGGGCTCTTTTTCACGGTCGCCGTCGCGGTTCCGTTCACTGAGGAGTTGGGCGAGGCGTTCGCGAAAGACGGCGGGGGTCAGGGCCTGGTGGAGATTGCCTTCGGCGCAGATGGAGATTTGGCCGGTTTCCTCGGAGACGATGACGGAGATGGCGTCGGTCTGTTCGGTGATGCCCATCGCGGCGCGGTGGCGCAGACCGATGCTGCGGTCGGCGAGTTCCCGCTGGCTCACGGGGAAGACGCAGCCCGCGCCCTGGATGCGGCCATTGCGCAGGACCATGCCGCCATCGTGGAGCGCGGTCTTCGGGTGGAAAATGGTGAGGACGAGTTCCGGTGTGAAGGAGGCATCGATCTCCACGCCGGTTTCCACAAACTGGTCGAGATCCATCCCGCGCTCGAACGCGAAGAGAGCCCCAAAGCGCTTGGCGCTGAGCTGCTGCACCGCTTCCTGCATGATATCGAGAAACTCGGAACTGGCGCGGCGCGCAGAGAACAGCCGGTGGCTGCCGAGACTGACAAAGGCGCGGCGCACTTCGGGCTGAAAAATAACGACCATCACCAGCCCGCAAAACAGCGCAAAGCTGCGGATGAGCTCCATGCGAAGCAGATAAGCCACCACAAACAAAATGCCGACGATGCCTCCGATGATCGCAAGCAAACGCGCCCCGCTGGCGTAGCGCATATAACGCCACGCCACGAGCAGTGCCCCTGCCATCAGGGTCACTTCGACGATCGGGCGCCAGTTTGCTGTGAGGAACTCTCCCATGCGCTTAAGAGCTAAAAATACGGCAGTTGAGCCGGGCCGCCAGTAATAGATTAGGGGGAGTGAAAGATTTTTCGGTTAGTATTGTTAGGGAGAGGGGGAAGTCCGAAACCAGAATTTCGAAATCCGAAGGAATGACGAATGACGGGGACGGACGGGTGCCCGCTCGTGGGACGCATGAGGAAGGGGGATTCTTCACGGAAAAATCCATGAAACGGCGCTCCGGCACGGGGATCAGGCGCACTCCGCTCCGGAGAGCACGCGCCATTGGCCGGGAGGCAGGTCTCCCAGTGCCACCGGGCCAATTTGCGTGCGGTGAAGGGTGGTGACGGGGCAGCCCTGACTGGCGAACATGCGGCGGACCTGATGATACTTGCCCTCCCGCACATGGAGGCGGGCGGTGCGGGAGCCGGTGACTTCGAGTTCCGCCGGCAGACAGGGTTTGGGTTCGCCGTGCAGTTGCAGGGTGCCGGAGGCAAAAGTGGCTGCCAAACCGTCGGGAAGATCGCGGTCCACGGTGACTTCATAAGTCTTCACGATATCATGCCGGGGAGAGGTCCAGCGATGGATGAAGGCACCGTCGTCTGAGAGGAGAATGAGGCCGCTGGTTTCCTTGTCGAGCCGCCCTGCGGTCACGGGAGGCGGCTGACGGTTCATCCATGCAGGCGGGAGGAGATCGTAGAGCAGATCGCCCTCCGCCGGATTGAGCGAGCAGACGAACCCCGCGGGCTTGTGAAAGGCCACCCGGATTCCATGAGGAAACTCGACCGGACGACCCTCGACGAGAACAGTGGCGGGATCGACCCGCTGCTCCGGACGGGTGACAGGAGCGCCGTCGAGCGTGACGAGTCCGTTGCGAATCCAGCCCTGAGCCTCGCGCCGGGAGCAATAGCCGAAGCGGGAGAGCATCTGATCGAGGCGGAGGAGATCGGGCATGGATGCGGATGTCATGACATGAAATTTCCGGGTGTCATCCGCGCGAAGGCTGATTTATCGGCACGCATGCACCTTTACCGGCTGAACAATGAACTGATCGGAGTGGACGGCGCGCGCGCCGTGCGGCTCCCCGGCCTCACCATGGACGATGTCTTCATGGCGGAGGACCCGCGCGCCCTCGTGCAGTCGGCCATGGATAAAGGCCCGTCCGCGGACGATCCGGCCGGTGCGGCCCGTCTTCAGCCGCCGGTGCAGTCACAGGAAATCTGGGCGGCGGGGGTGACCTACTTCCGCAGCCGGGTGGCGCGCATGGATGAGTCGAAGGAGGCGGGGGCCTCCCTTTTTTATGATATGGTGTATGACGCGGACCGCCCGGAGCTGTTTTTCAAAGCCACCGCGCCGCGGGCGCGCGGGCATGGCGACGGTCTGCG
This sequence comes from Verrucomicrobiales bacterium, assembly GCA_036262875.1. Classification (GTDB taxonomy): domain Bacteria; phylum Verrucomicrobiota; class Verrucomicrobiia; order Verrucomicrobiales; family V1-33; genus V1-33. The sequence continues at coordinate 514 of DATAIE010000373.1, read as the reverse complement.
CATCCGGAGCGACTCGGCCTGGAACGTGCCGGAGCCGGAACTGACCCTTGCCATCAATGCCGCAGGCCGGGTGTTCGGATTCACCATCGGCAATGACATGAGCTCCCGGGACATCGAGGGAGAAAATCCGCTCTACCTGCCGCAGGCGAAAGTGTATCGCGGTTCATGTGCGGTGGGCCCGTGTCTGCTGCTCGCGGATACACTGCCGCCGGATACCGGAATTCATCTGACGATCACACGGCAGGGCGACACAGCCTTCGAGGGCAGCACGTCCATCTCTCAGTTGAAACGCGGGTTCGACGAACTGGCGGGATGGCTCTTCCGGGAAAATGAGTTTCCGTGTGGATGCCTGCTGCTGACGGGAACCGGACTGGTGCCGCCAGGAAAGTGGACGCTGGAAGCCGGGGACCGGATGAGGATACGGATCGAGGGGATCGGGACGCTGGAGAATGAGGTGGAAAAGGAATGACGAAGCCAGAAATCAGAATGACGAAGGAATGACGAAGGTTCGAAA
>DATAIE010000372.1:0-2819 GCA_036262875.1 Verrucomicrobiales bacterium | reverse complement strand
AACGAAAGGCGTTGTCACGGTAAGGATCGGAAACGAGCTCTTCACGGAGTTGCACTACCGGGAGTATGCGAAGCCGATACTGGCTCCCGTCAATGGACCTGGAGGAGTGAAGATGACGCGGCAGTGGCCCATGGGCGACGCGCTGCCGGGCGAGGCGACGGACCATCCGCATCACAAGGGGCTGTGGTTCACCCACGGAGCGGTGAATGGAACGGATTTTTGGGCCGAGTCAGAGAAGACTGGAAAAATCGTCGTTTCCGGCAAACCGGCGATCAAGGCGGGTTCCGGAGAGGTGACGATTGAGACCAGCGAGGACTGGAAAGCTCCGGACGGAAAGCGGGTGTGTCAGTCAGCCACTTCCATCCGCTGCGGTACGGACGGTGCCGACCGGACCATTGACTATACGATCACGATCAAAGCCAGTGAGGGTGATGTGACCTTTGGCGACACAAAAGAAGGCACCATGGGCATCCGCAGCAATCCGGTGCTGAATCTCAAGGGCACCGGTGCCGCGGGCCACGCCCTGAACAGCGAGGGGCTCAAGGACGAAGCCATCTGGGGCAAGGCCGCCCGGTGGGTGGATTACACGGCTCCCGTCGAGGGGAAGGTTACCGGTATTGCCTGTTTCGACCATCCGTCCAACCTCCGCCATCCCACCACCTGGCATGCCCGCGAGTATGGATTGATCGCCGCGAATCCGTTCGGCCTGCATGACTTCGAAAAGAAGCCCAAAGGCACCGGGGACTACGTGATCAAAAAAGGTGAGTCGCTGACTCTGCGTTACCGCTGGCTTTTCCACACAGGCGATACCGGCGCAGCCAAAATCGAGGAGCGCTGGAAAAAATGGGCAGGAAAGTAGCGCGCGGCTTCCAGCGGGCGTATGCTGTCGTAACTCATGACACCTGCTCCTGCGCCCGCTGAGGCGACTCCGCCCGGCACCATCCCGCTCTTCGCGTTTCGAGGCATTCACGTTTTCCTTCACTGGAGCTGGCTCCTGGTCGCCATTTGGCAGATTGATGCGCGCAGGGGGCGGTTTCCACATGTGGGATGGGACATCGCTGTGTACATTTCCCTGTTCGCTATCGTTCTTCTCCATGAGTTCGGGCATGCCTTTGCGACCCGGCAGGTAGGCGGCACGGCTGACCGGATTTTGCTTTGGCCCTTTGGGGGAATCGCCTATGTCAAAACACCTCCACGGCCTAAAGCTTATCTGTGGGCGATATTGGCGGGTCCGCTGGTGAATGTGGTTCTCTGGCCGGTATTCTATTTTCTGTCGAATTATTACGGGCTTCACGACATGGTGACGGATCACGAGCTTTCCCGGACAATCGCTAGATTCCTTCGTGAACTGTACGTGATCAATACGATCCTGATTATCTTCAACCTCCTTCCGATCTATCCGATGGACGGTGGCCAGATTTTCCGGGCGCTGCTGTGGTTTAAGCTTGGCCCGCTGAGGAGTATGTATATTGCCGCATGGACCGGCCTGGTTCTGGGAGCGGCTGCTGTCCTCTTTGCGTTGATCGCGTGGCAGGCTTACTGGCTGGCGATTATGGTCGGCCTGATGCTGCAGCAGTGCTGGGCGACGATCGAGAGTCTGAAGGCCTGGCGCGCGGAAAACGGCGGGCGCTGGTAGCGGCGCGCACTTGGAAGAAATGGCTTTCCGGTCCGTTTCCTTTCCGGAATACACCCGGATGCCGGGTGGTAACTCCCACTTGTCGAAATTGCCTGCCAGGGTTAATACCGCGCCCGTCGCTTACCGCCCTTTCCCCTCATGCCCAAAATCCTTATCCATTACCCGGACGGCACATCTGCAAAGTTTGGCCTCAACGGCAAGGTGTTCACTATTGGCCGGGCGGAAAACAACGATATCGTCCTCCGGGACGGGGCCAGTTCCAGTTACCACGCGGTGCTGAAGATCACGGAATGCGGGGATTTTGCCGTTTCCGATCTTGAGTCCACCAACCACACGCGGGTGAATGGAGAGATCGTCGGGACGCTGACACTGATGAACGGTGACATCATTCAGTTTGGCGACACTCAAGCCATGTACGAGTCCGATGTGCCGGTGGAGGGGCGGACCCGGGACAATCAACAGACGCAGATTTATGAACAGCCGCGTCCGCAGCCGGTAAACCCGCAGATGCCGGTATTCGTCAACCAGCCGCCGCGTTCTCAGGGCGGGGGAGCCTCCGCGGCTCCGCCGGTGCCGGTCGTTGTCGCAGCGCAGCCGTATGTGATTCAGCGCCCCGTTTCCACCATGGGCCGCCGGGGCGGCGGAGACGGGTGCTTTGCCCTGGTGGTGCTCGGCGTGGTCCTGCCGGTGGTGTTTTTCGCCGGTTTGACGATGCGGCACTATCAGGACAACAAAGGACAGTGGTTCTGGGACTATTTGAAGGAGTACTTCTACGGGAGTTAGCGCCGTATCATTTAGGGCGGTTTAAATTGAATTGAAGCCGTGTTGAAGCGGTAAAGGCCGCAGCCTGCCCCGGCGGGTGATGCCTTTGCATGCTCACTGCCCCGTCCTGTTCTTTCGATATTCCCTGCAGGTCTTCGGCTTCGCGCATTGTTAGACCGGCCGCCAAAAGAACTTTCCGGAATGCCTCTTCCCATCCCTCCCGGGATGGACTTGGGCCCCATGACCGCCGCAGGCTCTGGACTGCTACAAGCATTGCAGCTTTGCAGGATGACGTGCGTGGAGCAGGCCGCTTTTCCCGCGGGGAAATTCTGCGTTTTCCCGGCGGATGGCGTTGAGCAGCAGGCTTGCCGCCTGGAGCGGCTAGCGCCTCCCGTTAACAGTTGAACCCCGGGCGGGAGCC
>DATAIE010000371.1:0-2510 GCA_036262875.1 Verrucomicrobiales bacterium | reverse complement strand
CCCTCGCGCTGGCCAGCGGTGTCGCGGGATATATGGCGGGAATACCCGAAGACGCTCCCCCGGCATCCGCGCCATCCCACAGGGCTGCCGGAACCCGCGTCTCTTCTGATCAGGCAGTCGCTCCCGCAGCGCCCCTTCCCGCGTGGCCGGAACTTGATCCCGCCAAACCCGTGGATTTTTTCGATGCTCTGGCGCGTAATCCCCGGCTCATCGCCAGCCGCGATACTGCGGACTACCCTCCGGGCGCGGAGAATGATGACCAGTTCTATCGCCTGCTTTGCCGGTGGATCATCCGTGATCCCCAGGGAGCAGCCGCCTGGATGGCAAAGCAGCCGTTGGAGTGGCAAACACGATTCGCCAACAACGCCGGGGAAACAGGTCTGTTTCCGGATACTACCGTGGAACTGTTGAAGCGGGTGCCCCAACCCGGGCTCTCCATGCTTTCCTACAAAATCCTGTTCCAGCTTCCCTGCGATCCGGCGACGCTGAAAGCCGTCGTCCAGTCTCAACCTCCAGTTCTTCCCAAAAGCGCGATGCGCCTGCTCTGGGAGAAGTGGAGCCAGAGTGATGGCCCGGCAGCCATCGCGGCGGCTAAAAGAGCCGGTCTCGATCCGGTGGCCTTCCGGGAGGTTCTCACCGCCACTGCTGTGGCATGGCCGGAGGAAGCGCTCATGGAGGCTGCGCACTTCGACAGCCTGGAATCCACCCGCGCCACCGAAGGCATCCTCTCACAACTCGCCCGCGAACGCCCTGAAACGGCACTCCTTTATTTAAAGAACCATCCGGAAACCACCGGCGCCGAGGATCACTCCATGGCCGCTCTGGAGGCGATGATCTCCAATGGATGGCAATTCACTGCGGAAACGGCAGCGCTCTTCCCGGAAAAACTCCAGCCCTACATCGGCGTCGTTACCGCTCTGGCCCGTCACGATCCCGCAGCCGCCGCTGCCGCATGGTCGGAGGACATGCTGCTCCCTCAGACGGACCGGCGAAAACCGGTGCTGCGCGAGATCTCTCTGCAATACGCCGCCGCAGACCCTTCAGCGGCGCTTTCGTGGGCCTCCTCCGTGACCGATCCCATGAAACGGTGTATGGCAGTGAACTCGACGGCACATCTCGCAGTGGAGAGAGACCCGGAAGCCGTGTCCGTCTGGCTGAATGGGGCTCCGCCTTCCAGGGCGGCGGACATGGTCATTTCGCAATTGATCGATCAACTCGACGACGATCCCGAGGCTGCCTACGCATGGGCCGGGCGCTTCTCCATGCCCGAAAGACGCGAATCCGAGCAGGCCCAGGTGCTCAAGCTGCATCCGGAATATCATCCGTTTCTCAAGGAACTGCTGCCGCCCCAAGGATACGAAACCCAGCCTTACCAGTGAAGCGTTTACTTTTAAAACTGATGCTCTGGGCAGGCGCGTTCGGCGGAGTCTTCGCTGCCTCGCGTTTTCAGCACGCGACTCCCCCTGCCCATCGGGCAGAGCAGCCGGAAATGGATTCCGGTCCGCCGGCAGAAGCATTGCGGAAAGAAACAGCCCGCACGCAACTGAAAGCGCTTTTTGAGGAGGACCAGGATATCACGCAGCAAAGCACGCGCGTCGAATCCATGACGCCTCTGCAAATACAGTCCTGCCTCGATACACTGTATGACAGCATGCGGCTCGACCTCGAAGCGGCGGGTATCGGAAGTCTCCTGATGAATGCGTGGATTGAACGGGACCCTCTCGCGGCATTCCACTGGTGTGACGCTCACCATTTTGAATTCGCGCATCAATCCACCGCGAAACTTTTTCAGCGCCTTGCCGCAGACGATCCGGCTCAGGCGGAGACTCTTTGCGCGAAGTTGAAAACCACCGCGTTGCGGAAAGACGCACTGACCGGAATCGCCGAGGCCTCACCGCCCGGCAACGAGCGCGCCACGCTGGACCGGCTGCTCGCCTTCGGTTCCGCAGGAGAAGAGGCGGCGCTGGACTGGTGCCGGGAAGTGACCGCAGGCCCCGCCGGCAGCACCACCCGTTTGGTGGAAATCATCAAAGCGGACAAGGGGGCGCGAATCAAATGGCGCACGCAGGCGCTGCATATCCTCGCATCGCCGTTGCAGAATCAGTCGCAGTTGCCGGGAAAATGAGACCGCCGGTTTTGCCGGTCTACTTACGGCTCAGTTCGTAGTTTTCCTTTCCGTCCTTCATCACCCAGCCCAGCGCGTCCAGTTCCTTGCGCAGGGCATCGGCGTCCGCCCAGTTCTTCGCGGTGCGGGCGGCCCAGCGTTTCTCAGCTACCGCACGGATGTCATCGGGAATGTCCTCCGCCTGCGCTTCGGGGTCCGGCAGGATGAATCCAAAGGCGTGAAGAATGAAGTGCAGGCCGTGCCAGGCCACTGCCGCGTCCTCCGGCGTGAGGGTATCCGCCTTCAATGATTTGAGCGTTACAAAAAGGTGGCCCAGCGCCTCTGCGGTATTGAGGTCATTGTTCAACGAATGCCATGCCCCGGCAAACGGTCCCGGACCGCTCAT
>DATAIE010000370.1:0-6303 GCA_036262875.1 Verrucomicrobiales bacterium | reverse complement strand
GGCAAAACTCCTGGAGGATTTCCGCCACCGGTTTGTCTTTATATCCCTCCTCCCGCTGCTGGATGAAATAGGCATTCTCCACAGCGCGGGTGGCATCGCACATGACCGGCACGTTGTGACGCGCACACAGTTCCTTCACGGCGCGCGCATTGGCCATGCTGACCGGCTGGCCGCCCGCCATATTCACCGTGGCCGCGAGACACACGTAGGGGACCTTGCCGGGGTTTTCGGTGAGCACGCGTTCCAGTTTGGCAAGATCGATGTTTCCTTTGAAGGGCAGGATCACCGAGGGGTCGTGCGCTTCGTCGATGATCACGTCCACGAACTTCGCGCCTGCATGCTCCTGGTGATACCGGGTGGTGGTGAAATACATGTTTCCCGGCACCACATCGCCCGGCTTGATCATGATTTGGCTGAGCAAATGCTCCGCCCCGCGCCCCTGGTGCGTGGGGATGACGTGGCGGTGAGTGTAATACTTTTGGACGGCGGCCTCCAGATTGTAGAAGTTTTTGGAGCCCGCGTAGGCTTCGTCGCCCAGCATCATGCCGGCCCATTGCCAGTCGCTCATGGCGCTGGTGCCGGAATCGGTGAGGAGATCGATATAGACCTCCGCGCTCCGGAGGAGGAAGGTGTTGTAGCCTGCTTCACGCATGGCCGCCTCGCGTTCCGGGCGGGACATCATGCGGATCGGCTCCACCATTTTGATTTTGTAAGGCTCGGCCCAGGACCGGCGGCGATATTGTTGACCTACTGTTTGAATGGGTTCATGGCTCATTGGCGAAAGATGGGGGCGTCATGCCCGTGCGGCATCCATAGCGGCACCTTTGCCGGAGACAACGACCGAATCACTCCGCCGGCAGGCGTCCCTCGCGAAAGTCGATGTTGTCGAACGCGGTCACAAGATCTGTGCGGTCCGGCCTCCCGTCCTCCGCGCGGACTGCCGCCATGAAGGCGCTGGCGCGGTCATTCCAGCCGAGCTTTCGCGCGAATTCATTCCAGATGCGCGTCTGCGCGCCATTGGGACGCAGCCCGTTTTCGAAGCACCATTCCGCTACCTCCTCATCCGTGCCGCCCTGACGAACCCGCTCGCAGACCGCCTCGAAGTCCACGCCGAGAAAGCCGCACAGATTCCCGTCCAGTCCGAAGGCCCGCCCGAAGTTAGGCCGGTATTCCTCCGGAAGCTGTCCCGCCAGATGCAGGCGGATTTTGTCGAGCATCCGGCCAAAGTGAAAGAGTCCGGCGACTTTGTCCCGGGGGCTGCGAAAGGGAGGATTGAGCATGGGAGAGAGGGAAAGCGTGACATATCCGGGCCGCAATGCCAGCGGATGCAATCCATTCATGACGATCCCGGATCCCGCGGGATTGACACCCGGAGCGGAATCTGAAAACTCCGCCTCCGATGGATTTTACCCGGACTACCAGTCAGCGCGCGTTGCGGGAGGAGTATTTCCAGGCGGGCCGTGATCTGGTGAGACCGGGGGCGGCGGAGCGGGATGCCGCCGGCACCTTTGACCGCGGGCTCTGGCAGCGGGTGGCGGCCACCGGACTGCTGGGGCTGCACCTTCCGGGGGAAGTGGGGGGACGCGGCCTGCCGCCATGGGATGCGGTGGCTGCCTTCGAGGGATTTGCGGCCGGTTGTGAAGACGCCGGTTTTCTCGTGGCCCTGCTGGCGCATGCCGGGCTCGTCCAGGCTTCGCTTTCCTCCTTCGGAACCCCGGAACAGCAGATGCGATGGCTCCCGGGTCTGGTGAATGGCAGTCTGATCGGCTGCTTTGCCATCACTGAAAAGGAGTGCGGTTCGGATGTGCGGGCGATCCGCCTGTCCGCCACTCCGGAGCCTGACGGCGCGTGGCGGCTGAACGGAGCCAAATGGAACATCACGAACGCTCCCGTGGCGGACGTGTGCCTCACCTTTGCCAAGGTCGCCGGTCGCGTCTCGAAGCCGGTGGGCGCGTTCCTGACGGATCTGCGCACGCCGGGGGTGACCCGCTCTGCGCCGTTCGATCTGATGGGGCACCGCACCACGCCCATCGGAGCGCTGACTTTCGAAAATCACCGGGTGTCCCCCGACGGTGTCATTGGCGATCCGCGGCGCGGACTGCGAATTCTGGATTTCGCCTTTGGCGTGGAGCGCGTGCTTACGGGCATCGGCATCGCGAGTTGTCTTGAACCGGTGATTGAGGAATGCCTCCGGTATGTCCAGGAGCGTGAGGCCTTTGGACACCCCATCGGCGAATACCAGTATGTGCAGGGCCACATCGTGGAAATGGCGGCCGGCATGGAACTCCTGCGCAGCACCGCGTGGCGGGCCATGGATGCCCTGCTGCGCGGAGAGGAGTGCTCCTCCCTCGCCTCCGTGGTGAAGCTCCACGCGGCGGAAACATTTCACCGGGCCACGGTCAATGCCGTGCGGGTTTTTGGCAATCATGGCTACCGCCGGGGCGGAGTGATCGAACGGTTTTGCCGTGACGGAGTGGGCATCCTCCTGGCCGGCGGCACGTCTGAAATTCACAGGAACATCATCTGGCGAAATCTGAAACACCGGCCGTCCTCCGGAAGGGCAGTGGACCAGGCGATCTGAAAATCCGCTCCCGCCGCACTCCAAAAGCCTTCGGCTGTGCAGGGCGGCGTTTTGCTGATCCCGGGGCGCACTTCCAGGGTCTCGTCATTTCCATACGGAAGACCTGGAAAAGCTGCGACCGGTCCGGAATTTCCCCGTGCATCCGGTACGAAAGACCGCGAGGGTGTGCCACCGTAGAGGATAGCCCTGTCATGTCTCATCCCGATCCACTCCGACTTCTCCACGCGCGTGCCGCCACGCGGCGGCAGTTTTTGACGGGATCGGGTCTCAGCCTGGGGGCTATGGCGTTGAATTCCCTCATGGGCAAAGCGGGTGCCGCCTCCGGGAAACCGGGACCCATGGCGCCGCGCCCTGCTCCCGCCCCCGCGAAGGCCAAGGCGGTGATCTACCTGCACATGAGCGGCGCGCCGCCGGCACTGGACCTCTACGATTTCAAACCGGAGTTGAAGCGGCTGAACATGAAGCCGTGTCCGGATACGTTCCTGAAAGGCCAGCGGTTTGCCTTCATCAAAGGCACGCCCAAAATGCTGGGGTCTCCGTATGAGTTCAAACAATACGGACAGGCCGGCGGATGGTTTTGCTCGGAAATCCCGCACATGGCGGGCATCGCGGATGATATCATCCAGGTCCGCAGCATGTGGACGGACCAGTTCAATCATGCGCCTGCGGAGTTGTTTCTTTTCACCGGCAATATGCGGGCCGGTTCCGCGTCGCTGGGTTCCTGGCTGACCTACGGGCTGGGCGCTGAGAATCAGGATTTGCCGGGATTCGTCGTGCTGCTCAGTGGCGGCACCGATCCCACGGGCGGGAAAAGTCTGTGGGGCAGCGGATTTCTGCCGAGCGTCTATCAGGGCGTGCAGTGCCGCACGACGGGCGAGCCGATCCTCTATGCGGACAATCCGCCCGGCATGAGCCGTGAGAGCCGCCGGGCGACGCTGGATGCGCTGAAGGCGATCAATGAACGCGAGGCGGCGACTTTTGGCGATCCGGAAACGCTCACGCGCATCGAGCAATACGAACTCGCCTACCGGATGCAGATGACGGTGCCGGAAACGTTCGACATCAAAAAAGAGCCGAAGCACATCCTCGACCTCTACGGCGCGAAACCCGGCGAGGGCGGATTTGCTAACAACTGCCTTCTCGCCCGCCGCCTCGTGGAGCGCGGGGTGCGCTGCGTGCAGCTTTTTGACTGGGGCTGGGACATCCACGGGACCGGCTCGGGAGATGACCTGATGACCGCCTTCCCCAAAAAATGCAAAGAGGTGGACCGGGCAAGCGCCGCCCTGGTGAAGGACCTCAAACAGCGGGGCATGCTTGACGACGTGATCGTCGTTTGGGGCGGTGAATTTGGCCGCACTCCCATGAACGAGGCGCGCGGCGGCAGCACGTTCCTGGGGCGCGATCACCACCCGCACAGCTTCAGCATGTGGTTCGCCGGCGGCGGTTTCAAAGCCGGAGCGGTGCATGGTCAGACGGATGAATTCGGCTACCACGTGGCCGAGGGGAAGGTCACCATCCGCGATCTCCAGGCCACCCTCCTCCACCAGTGCGGTCTGGATCCCTACGGTCTCTCCTATCCCTTCCAGGGCCTCAACAACCGGCTCATCGGGCCATCGGACGAGGGGAAAATCGCCCATAGCCTCCTCGCCTGACGCCCGCCATGCACAGCGGTTGCCGGTGGGGTTCCACCTGGTTTTGACAAGGCGGCGAGCGCCCCTACCTTCCGCGCTTCATTCATGCCGCTCACTTCCCTCAGGCTTCAGGACTTCCGCTGCTATTCTTCGCTGCGCTGCACGCTGACGGGCGGGGTTACCCTGTTCGTGGGGGACAACGCGCAGGGGAAGACCTCTCTGCTGGAAGCGGTGTGTGTGCTGCTGCGGCTTCAGTCGCCGCGCTGTCAGGGGGCGAAGGAACTGCCCCGCTTTGGCTCGGAGGCCTTCGGCGTGGCCGGCACGCTGAATGGCAGAGAGCTGAAACACACCGGCGGCGCGGTGCGCGAGCTTTCCATCGACACCCGCCCGGCGCGCCGTCCGGGGGATTACCTTGCCGCCAGCGGGCTGGTGGTCTGGATGGGAAACGGCGATATCGAGCTCGTCTCCGGTTCGTCGGAGGCCCGCCGGCGGTATCTCGATTTTCTCGGTACGCAGGTCTTTCCGGAATACCGCAATGCGCTGCGTTCCTATGAGAAAGCCCTGCGGGCGCGAAATCTCCTCCTCCGGCGCGATGCCACTCCTGCATGGCGCCAGGTGGATGCATGGACGGAGGTGCTCGTGGAACATGGCAGCGTCCTGCGGCAACTGAGGGCTGAACTGGTGACGTGGCTCACTCCCAAAGCCGCCGCGGCGCACCGTGAAATCAGCAGCTCTGATGAAGCCCTGACTCTTTCCTATGAGCCCGGCTGCGGTGAGAACTTTGCCGCGCAGCTTGCAGAGGCGCGAGGGGAGGAGGAGCGCCGCCGCGTGACGTTCCTCGGTCCGCACCGCGACGATGTCGCTCCCGCGATCAACGGCCTGCCCGCCGCGCGCTTCGCCAGCGAGGGGCAGCAGCGGACCATCGCTCTCGCCCTGAAACTCGCCCAGTCCGCGGTGCTCTCCGCACAGCGTAAAACGGACCCTATCCTGCTCATCGACGACATCTTTGGTGAGCTCGATCCCCGCCGGCGGAATGCTCTCCTCCATGCCCTGCCTCCCGCTTCCCAAAAACTCATCACCACCACTCACCTCCACTGGCTGGCCGGCTCCTTTCAGCCGGATGCCGTCTGGAATGTGTCCGCAGGAGAACTTACGCCCCGTGATCTTTACGCCGTCCCCGCCCCATGAATCTTAACAAATTCCGCATCGCCGCGCTCAGTCGCGAGCCCTCTTTTTTGCTCCGCACCGTTCTGTGGATCATCATCCCGGGCATGGTGATTGCGTTCGTCATTGGCCTGTGCCGAACGGGGAGTTCCGGGAAGCCCATTGCCGAAGGCGGCGCGGAGAAAGTCGCCATCAACAGCCGAAGCGAATGCTACAAATTACTTGAATCTGTGCGCCAAAGACAGAGGCTTGTAGAGTCACTCATCTCCCAGGTTAGGGGCGGTGAAAAGGACCTGGTGAAGAAATTAGCTCCCGATGCGGATGTGGAGGAAGGCCGGAAATACCTTCGGCCCGATGAGTTGCAGACCTACATAGATTACAGCCTCAAGATGATGTTTTTCCGGAGAATGGACACGGAGGGCTTGGAACCGTTCGCGAAAGCGGCGGCGGCTGATCCGGTATCCGGATTTAACTGTTCCATGTACGGCGACCTGCTGAGGGCATCCGGAGAATATGAGTCGGCATTCGCAGCCTATGAACGCGGGGCTGCCGATGCTGAAACCGGCGCGGACTGCCGCCGCCGTGCCCTCAGTCTGTGTGTCCGGCGCGAATGGAAATCCCGGCTGCAGAACTTTTACAGCAAACCGGAGTGGCGCGAGGCCGTGCTCGATATGGACGCCGGTAATGAGGACAGATATATGACAGTGGTGGCGGTGGGTGACTGGAGGGGAGTGCTGATTGAAATTGGACACAATGTTTGGCAGCGACTTCGATCGCCTGTCTGGATACTGATGAGTGTGCTGACGGGCACCCTCTGGTTTTTGGTGATACATGTGGGAGCCGCGATCCCGGTGAGATTGTGGTGGCGCGGGTTGCTGGGGTTCGGATTCGGCCTCCTCTCCATTCCGGTCACGCATCTCCTGAATA
>DATAIE010000369.1:0-5153 GCA_036262875.1 Verrucomicrobiales bacterium | reverse complement strand
GGCCGGCCACCGTCCTGCTCGACTCCGTTTCATTCACTCCGCTGCCGGCACCGGTTCCTCTTGCGGTGGCGGTGGATGCACCCGGCCTGACGTTCACCACCGGCAGTCAGCCGCCGGGTCTTCCTGCATGGTTTGGGACGGCTGATCCCTTCGATGCCCGGTACGGTCCGCCGGGTGGTGCCCGCTCGGGTGTCTTTGCTCCCCGTCAAACGGGAGAGACATGGATGGAAACCACCCTCACCGGTCCGGGACTGCTTTCGTTTCACTGGAAGAACCAGTCGGATCACACGTCGCGGTTTCTGATGGACGGCGGGGAATTGCTTTCCCATTTCGATGACCAGGGATGGTATGCGGTGCAATACAGTGTACCTTCCGGGACGCACTCCTTTCGCTGGGCGTTTGTTCGCAGCGAGGTCGCTTCCGGCCGCTTGTGGGAGGATGCGATGTGGGTGGACGGCATTGTCTTCACCCCCGGATCGAAGGGGTTGCTAACAACTGCGGGCGGACTGGATTTTCGCGCCTTATTGGAGAGTCCGTCCGGATGGACTGCGGCTGCGGCGGGGCAGGGACTGACCACCGGCCCGATGCCTGCCGGAACGCTGGCTTTCCTCCGGATAGACGGGATGTCCTCCGGCGTGCTCGGATGGAAAACGGAAGAGGAGCTTTCGCCGGAGTTTCCGGAAGTTGCCGCGCTGGCGCCATCCATGACTTCCACAGTCTTGCCGGATGGGTGGCTGGAACAAAGGCTCTTCTTGGGAATGGAGACCACCCCTTTTATCCTGACCGAAAAGGCGGATATACCGGGGCCGGGGTTTACTTTGAAGGATCTTGTTTTTCAGCCGTATCCTGACGTTAGTTTGTCCGACGCCCTCGATCTTCCTGGCGGAGTGTGGACCACTGGTGGAGCCGGCAGTTTTCGGGGCATCTCCACGGCACAGGCTCCCGCGGGAGGCGCATTGGTCGTTCCGGTGCCGTCAGGTGCAGGAGCGCCGCCATGGCTGGAAACCACGGTGAACGGATCTGGCAGCGTTTCCTATTACTCCTCCGGAGGCGCCCTGCCTCATTTTGTGCTCTCCGTGGATGGCCGGAGGGCGGAACCGGTTTCCAGCCCTGCCGGATTCAGTTTCCGGATCGTCGATGCGGGGCCACACATCCTTCGCTGGACCTTTCTTCCTGTCTCTTTGGATGCGCTGCTCACCCCCGGGCTCGATGGTATACGATTTACGCCGGCCCCGGCTCCTTCGGTGCCGCTGGGAGTGGCGCTCGACAGTCCCGGACTGGCATGGCAGACCGGCGGCAGCGTGCCGTGGACCGGCTTCCAGGCGGCGGACGTCAACGGGGCCGGACCTTTCACAGGCGGACACGCCGCACGCGCTGGACTGCTCGGACCGGGAGAGACCAGTTGGCTGGAACTGAGCGTCACAGGACCGGGCGATCTTTCATTGAAGGCCTTTCCACTGGATATCGCGGTGACGTTGAACGGGATTCCTTTCGAGTGGAGTCTGCAAAATTCTCTGTTTGTCCCTGCGGGGCCTCAGTCCATTCGATGGGGGTGGAGCGGCGTTACCGCGAGCCCGCCATGGCTGGATGGTGTGGTTTGGAAACCGCTCACTTCTGTGCCTCTGGCGGAGGCGCTCGACAGTCCTGATCTGATATGGAAAACCGGCGGCGATGCGCCGTGGACGGGATTTTCCGAATCGCCTGGAAATGGTGCGGCAGCCCGGGCCGGACTGCTGCCCCCCGGCGGCGTGAGCTGGCTGGAATTCTCCGCCACCGGCCCCGGCGAACTCACATGGAACGCGTTCCCTGACGTGCTTCAGTTCAAACTGAACGGGGTGCTCCAGGATTGGAATGCCAAGTACCCGCTCCTGGTCCCGGAGGGACCTCAAACGATGCGCTGGGAATGGAATGGCTCCTTTTCCGATCCGCCATGGCTGGATCAGGTCCACTGGGTGCCATATACCTCCGTTCCGCTGGATGAAGCGCTGGATACCCCTGGAGCGGGGTGGCAGGCGAGCGCCGGGCACTGGCAGTCGTTGCGCCGCCCGGACGGCACTGACTTTGTCAGGCTGGCCCCGTGGCCGGGTCAGGGATATGAGAATTACTGGGGCGGTTTTCCATGGGAGGCATGGATTCGGGTGCCGCCGTCACTGCGCACGGGTTTTGTACGCTTCTCGCTGCGGACCTACCGGCCGGCGGCGTTCGCGAACGCAGAGATTTGGGAAATTGTCTGTCTCGGCGACATGCCCATTACGGTCACGCCTGAATGGCGGCGCGTGGGGATCGAATCCCACGCGGGAGCCGGCGGCGATCTGACTTTCAATTTTCAGGGCTTTGCCGATCCCGTTCCCGCGCTGCTCGAACTCGATGGATTTCATACCTTCACCGGCAACCCGGAGGATCACTTTGTTTGGTGGATTTATGATCAGGGTGTTTCCTCCTTCTGGGAAACCGATGATATCGCCTCTGCGGACAGCGACGGAGACGGCGTCAGCAATCTGCTCGAATATGCCTTTGGCGGTGAGGTGGCCTACGATGAAGGGCCCGCGGCACCGGTGCCTGGAATGCCGCAGGTGTCCCTGGCGGTGACGCCGGAGGGAAAATTTCTGCGCCTTACCTACTGGCAGCGGAAGACTGCTGTCGGTCTCGTTTATCAGCCGGAGTTTTCCGTGGATGTCGCGGGAGCTGCGTGGACCGCAGGCCAGACCCCCGTCATTGAAGTTATCGATGCGGCCTGGAACCGGGTCACCGTTCTGGATACTGTTCCTGTCTCCCCTCAGTCCACGAGGCGCTTTGGCAGGGTCCGGGTGATCTACACGGAGCCGCGCTGACATTTGTGAGGGGGCGCTCCAAAACCAGTCGGCATCGGAAGGGTCATACTTCGGAATGATTCCGGCGGGAGGGATTCCCTTCCAGTCGTCCTTGAGGTCGAGGCCCACGGACCACAGAACGATGCGGTCGTCCTGCATGGCAAAGCGCAGCGGTTTTCCATCCAGGTCCAGAGGGATCTCCGGCAGAAAGGCTTTGGAAACCTTTTCGAGGGATGACGGCAAAGGTTCGCCGGCGAGCCGCTGCCGTTCCAGAGCGCATTGAGCGATGAACAGACGCCGTTCGATTTCCCAGCAAAGAAAGTATTTCGTCAGAGTTCCTTTTCCCACAATCTCTGTACTGCTGGATTCCAGCCGCAGGTTCTGCCACTCCGGCAGGCGATCCCTCTCCTCCCGCCGCCGTTTGTGACGATCAACGAGGGCCAGCCAGTCTCCCCGGACCATCAGCGGTTCGTCCTGCAGAAAGGTCCGGGCAATACCTGCAAGATTGCCTTCGCTCAGAAGAATGGATAGGGGGTCCTGCCCGGCCCAGGCGTGTTGGGCGACGTACTCAGCCAGTGAATGGTGCATGGCGTCACGCAATTCGAGGTGCAGTTTCAATCCCGTGGCATATTCCTGGAGCCGCAGCAAATCAGATGGCGCAATATGCGCAACCTCCCGCCTCACCAGGTCGAAGGTGGTGGTCAGGATGGTGACCCTCACCAAAAATCCCAGGAAGGTCTTCTCGCCGGCCAGCAGTTCGTTGAATGCGAGCAGGGCCGGAAGCAGTCTGGGGAATTCGGCCGTTTCTCCACAGGCGAGTGCCGCCTCCGCGCGCAGCGCGAGAAATCGGAAAGCGTGCAGGGGAGCTCCATACTCCGTGAACTCTTCCGGTGGATTGTCCGTGGCGGCGCGCGAGGCGGGGCCTGGAGTCAACTGAGCGTGAGTGTGCTCCTTGGCTGCGCTCGCGATCTCTTCTACGAAAGGCTCGTCGGCAATGCAGAGAGCGGCGTATACCGCGCGGACATCATCGGTTTCATTCCCGGGAACTTTGAAATTTGATTTCAGAGCAAGCCAGGTCCGCCAGGCCCTCCAGTCAATCGGCGCGTTGCGCCTTAGCTCCGGGGACCGGGCATCCGCCGGCATGCCCTCGTATTTCAGGGAAGGATTTAAATACTTCATCCTGTTGATCTTCGCTTCGACTTCCTTCGAGCGTTTATTCTCCGGCGCTGCGATGCCGGAAAGCGCAGGGGTGGCCCCGAAATTTTCGCCCTCCGGAATATCACGGGGAGTGATGGTCAGAAGATTGAGAGAATAGCCCGCGGCATCCAGTTCCGCCTTCGCTTTCTTCCATTCGATATGTCCCCGAATACTCACATAGGGCACCGTGGCGGCGGCTCCGAGGCTGAAAAGGGAGACCACCAGAGTGATCGAGGCATCGATAAAGCCCCGGGCGGAGAGGAATCGCGAGGGTGGTTTCACGGGTGGGCGGATCGAATGAAGCTAAAGGAAGGGCGGGAGGGAGCAAACGGATTCAGAGCGACATCGACCGGTTCGATGGCTGCATTAATGTAACCAATATGCGCCCGGGTAACCGGGAAGACAAAGATGAAAGGCCGGAGCTTTCCAGTTGCCGCCCCGCCCCGCTCTTTCTACTTTCGGCCTACCTTCACCTGAAACTCATGGGGTTGCCTGCCACCATTTCCGTCATTGTCTGCTGCTACGCACTGGGGTGCGTACTGCCGTCGTACTATGCCGTGAAGTGGAAGACCGGGAAGGACCTGAGGGAGACGGGGTCGGGAAATGCGGGGGCCACCAATGCCGGCCGCCTCCTCGGGAAACCGGCTTACGTCGTGCTGTCGCTGCTGGATATTTTTAAGGGATGGGCGGCCTGTGCCGGGGCGGTTTACTTTGGTTTGGACGGGTGGTGGCTTGCCGGGGCGGGTCTGGCCGTGGTGGCGGGTCACCTTTGGCCGGCGCAACTGGGCTTTCGGGGAGGGAAGGGACTGTCCAGCGCCTACGGAGTGCTGATTTATGCGGCACCGTGGGTCGCCCTGCTGATGTGGGCCGTGTTGATCATGTCCTGGCTGGCCATGCGGAGCATGACGCTGGGAGTGGTGCAGGCTTTTTTGAGCGCGCCCCTGCTCGCGCTGGCCATGCATGCAGAAATGCCGGTGACGGTGCTGTGTTTTGTGCTGGCCCTCGTAATTGCCCTCTCTCATCGCCGTAATATCCGTGATGCCCTCCAGCGCCGCCGGGAGCGCGCCCACCCGACCACTGAATCATCCGCCGCATGAGTGACGCCCGTCATTTTACCTTCAAAGTGGCCAGCGAGCCATGGGAAAT